>MGSF01000062.1 GCA_001798715.1 Deltaproteobacteria bacterium RIFCSPLOWO2_02_FULL_50_16
GCCTATTTTATCGACGAAGAGAGGACCTTGAATCAAACCTTCCTTTTTTTTCAAAAGGAAAGAATTCATCTGGCCTTTGTGCACGATGTGCAGGGAAAAGTGATAGGAATGATTACCATGAGTGATTTACTAAAGGAGTTGTCAACCTGATATGGACGTCTGGGTTTTTACCATCATTACTGTTTTATGTCTGGCTCTTGAAGGGTTTTTTTCAGGATCAGAGATAAGCCTGGTGGCTGTTGACAAGCAAAAGCTGAGACAAAAGGCGGCGCTGGGTCACAGGGGGGCCAAGATTGCTGAACGTTTCATCGGCAATCCGCCACTTTTGTTCAGCGTGACATTGCTGGGACAAAACTTTTTTATTGTAGCCAATACTGTTTTGGCCACTTTTTTCATTATTCAGCGATGGGGGACCGAGTACGAATTTCTGGCCCTGCTTTTGTCTCCGCTTGTGTTGATTTTTGGGGAGGTTGTTCCCAAGAGTTTTTTTCAGCAACACGCCAACCGTTGGGCCTCTAAGATCAGTCCGTTTTTGCTGGCCTTCTGTTATATCACCTATCCCCTTGTTTCTGTATTGTCACGATTGACACATCTGATGTTGGGAGGGGTCAAAAATCGCTCTATTTTGCAGCCGGCCATTACTAAAGAGGGTCTGGAGCTCATGCTGAGTGACAGGGAGAACCAGGCCAACATCAAACCGGGAGTCAGAGAGACCATCCGAAAAATCCTGAATATTACAGAAACGCGGGTCTATGAAATCATGACTCCTCTGGTGGAGGCGGATTGTGTGCGTTCTACCACCCGAATCCGTGAGGTCTATGAGATTTTTCGGGATAACGGGTTTTCGCGCATGCCGGTCTTTAAAGACCGTGTCACTAAAATGATTGGGGTATTAAATATTTTTGATGTTCTTCATGCTGAGGATCCAGAGGCGTTTGTGACAACGATGATGAAACCTCCTCTCTATGTCCCCGATCTTATGGTCGTTGATGAGCTTTTCAAACTTTTGAAATCAAACAAAAAGAATATAGCCTTTGTTGTGGATGAGTATGGTGGTGTTGTGGGGATTGTGACTATAGAAGACATCTTGGAGGAGATCGTCGGTGAAATAGAGGATGAGTACGATGACAGCCGGGAATTATGGATTAAGAACGGAGAGAAGGAATATGTCTTTGATGCGAGGACAACGATAAACGAGATCAATTCAAAATTGAAATGGAACCTCCCTCATGGAGAGTACGAAACCCTGGCCGGTTTTGTTATTGATCAGGTGGGAGGACTTCCGGAGATTGGTGAAAGTTTCAGGTTTCAAAAATTGACTTTTATTGTCAGGAAAGCGGCCTTACACAGTATTGAAGAGGTTGTTGTCAGTTTGGATTAGTAACCCTTGGAAGTATAACAACAAATTGAAAAAGTGCTGTTATTGAGCCCTATTTAATGGTACCAATAAAAAAGGGCGGGAATAAGATTATTTAATTTTTTTCTCCCTTATCCCCTCCCTTTTTGCATGAAAACTCAGCCGTTGGCCTGCTTCATATGATCGGGGGCGATTTGTGCCCTTGATGAGGGGTTTTGTTTTTAATGTCTAAGCTGAATTTGGACAGGGATATTATTGAGAGCTGTCGGTTGACAGCGCAGAAGATCATCCATCCCATCCACGAGATGGTGGTGCGTCATTCAACTCTTTCCATCGAACGGGCGACCCTGCGATTTCTTGGCATTCATGACACACTAGAGGGGATGCCTCTGGTGAATCTCATTGTGGATCAGCTTCCTCCCCAATTTTTGTCGAAGGGCATTGCCTATTGGTTGGGAAGGGCCATGCTCCTCAATCACGCAAGTCCTATCGGTGTGGCCCTGAAGATGGCTCAAAGGAAAATTGATCTCAAAAAAATGGCCCCTGTACCCCTTCCGGCCATAAGAGAGGCGCTTCATGGCCCTGTGCGGAATTCCTTGCGTCGGTTGGAACAAAAAGGCCAGCGTCGCCAACAGCTTTTGGAAAAACATTTCAGGAGCTTTGCCTCCTTAAAACTTGTGTCTATTTCTCAAGACGATATTGGAAAAGATTCAAAGGGGATTCATAAAAAGCTTAAAAACGATGTCAGTTATCTCGAAGTAGAGCGAAAATCAGGCAGTGAATTGTTGGAATATGTTTTGAACGGACATCATACCAGAGACATAAGACGCCACTTGGATCAGTGGGGGCAAAAAAACAATCTTTATATTCGTTTGTTGGAAGATGCGACGGGATTGTGTCTCCCTGAAGAGACCATGATAGGGGCCGAAAACGGGGTGGATGCCTTGTATGATGATGCCCTGCACGGCATTGTAATGCGTGATATTGACATGCAGCGCGCCATTGTCGATCAGCACTTTTCTCGCTTGATTATGGCCCGAGCCCAAATGATTGTTCATACCCGCGAAGATTGTTTGTTAAAGCTGACGGATTCTTATCGCAACTTTTACCAAACCATTGCCCTGCAATTTCTCCAAGAGCAATGGTGTCGGAAGGCCAGAATCGAGGACGATCACCTGGTTTTGAGTTTTTCTTTTGCCATTGATTCTGCCGTGGAGGATGGACTTCTTTATGAAATGGCCCAGGCGCAGATGGTTCGAGAGATTTTTCCAAAGGCCTTTATTCAGTGCGGCCTTCCTATCAGGATGCAATCCGAAAATTCTTCATCTTCCTCTATTTTAAACGGCATCAGTAGTTTGGTCGCTGTCTTGACAGAATTTAACATTATTAAATTGGACAGCGAAGATTCTCCAATCGTCGACTATCTTTTGCAGGGGGGGCGGAGCCTGGGAACTGAGGTGCAATGGCAACAAAATGGCAAGGTGATTCGTCGCGCCCGTGCCATCCTTGACAACGCCCAAAAGCTCCTGAAGACAATAGAGAGAACCGGGCTCACGCAATGCTTATCGCAAGGGGTTTTTGCCAATCTATCGCGTGATCCTGAAGGAGGGCTGGGCGCCCAAGGAGTTTTTCGCAGGGACAAAGATTACTTTAATCCGTTGTGGGAGGAGCTTGAAAGATAAATCAGAAAATTTGTTATCTGTTGATGAAATACAAAATTGGGTGAAGGCAAAAATCGGCCGACGTCTTCATATGGCGGCGGTTCATCTTGGTCGAGAGGGTTACAGTTTGGGCTTTGAGGGTTTTCTGACGGCCAAGGGGCTTCAGGGTCATCTGGGTTTGGAAACTTATCCCTGTTTTCAGATCACTCGTTATCGGGAGGCGACTCATGCCAATCATGTTGTTGAAAAACTGATGGCGGGAAAAGCGGATATCCTCCTGCTCTCCTATCAAATCTATCCGGAGGATCCTTTCATCAAGAAAGAGGTCAAAGAATTGGGACAAAATCGAAAATTGCCCAGACATCTCGTCAAGGTTATTGTTGGAGAAGAATTCGGGCGTTCTTCGCCGCGATTTTTGGGTTATGACCTTGGGTTGGGTGAGGAAATCTCGCCCCTTGAAGCGGCCCAAAAAATTGTTTATCAATGGGATCAAAAAATGGGTTCGGCACGTCATGAAGGTCGTGCAAGTCATGCAAGTCATGAAGGCCCGTCTTTGCAGGAACCGAAGCGCTCTTTGTGGAACATTTTTGGAAGGAAATAAACCATTATGTCGGGCATCGGCGTCATCCTCAATCCTCATTCCAAACAGTATAAAAAATATCCCAGCAAGATGAAGAGGATAGGTTTTATCGTGGGGGATAAAGGGACCTTCGAACCCACCGTCGATCTGAATGATGTGCGCCGCGTGGCAGAGCAATTTAAAAAGAAGGAGATCGACATCTTGGCCTTAACGGGCGGTGATGGGACCAATCACCGGACCTTGACCACTTTTATGCAGGTCTATCAGGACCAGCCCCTCCCCAAGATTACATTTTTGAGGGGGGGGACACTCAATACGATTGCGCACGCGTGCGGTATCAAGGGAACACCGGAAAAAATCCTGACCAATCTCCTCTATAAATATCATGAGGATGAACCCTTCAAGATGACCCAGGCCCAGCTGATGGATATCAATGGTTATTGTGGTTTTATTTGGGGATGTGGCGTGATTTATCGTTTTATGGAGGCTTATTATGGACAGGGTAACCCCTCTTCCCCGAGTGCGGCCTGGACCTTGATCAGGAGTGTCACATCGGCCTTAAGAAATGGTCCCTATGCGTGTAAGATGTTTCGTCGCTTTGATGGCCAGGTGACGGTCAATGGACGCCCCTGGCCCTTTCGCAACTATTCGGCCATTTATGCGGGATCCGTTTCTGAACTGGGCTTGAATTTCAGGGTCTTTTATCATGCCAAGGAACCCGGCAAATTCCATGCCGTCGGCTTTTCCCTGCCACCGCGCAACGTCCTCCCCTTTGTCCCTTACATGTATCTGGGGCGCGACAGTCGTTGCCCGGACCTCATCGAGGAGCCGGCCTCCGAGATGGTCGTCGAGCTGGCCGAACCCCTTCCCTATACCATCGACGGGGATATGCACCCTCCCGCCTCCCGTTTTCATATCAAGATGGGTCCCCGTCTGGACGTGATTGTCGAGTAGTCGGACACCATAGCTTTAGTCCAATTCATCAATGTCATCAATCCTCCACCGCCAGGGTCTTGCCCTCCTACTCAGGTCTTCATCGTCTATCGTCCTTTCGATTGGATAGGCTCTCTCTATGTCTATTCGGAATTCGTCGTCACTTTCATCGTCAGTGTCCGATGGATCTTCTTCTTCGCCGGTCTCTGTGGTCACCACTTCGCTTTCCTCTTCAAGGGCCTCTTCCTCGGCTTTTGCTTCATTCAAGGCCTTATTGAGCTCATTGATCTTATTCTCAAGATCGGTGATTTTTGTCCCCGTCTGATCCTCCCAGACGATTTCCTCTTCCCCCTCGGTTTTGAATTCAACGGAGTCGGGAAGATTTTGGGTTGATTGACGACAGGCCACCGTAAAAAGGGCCGCCCCCATGATCATGATGATCACAAGGCCTAATTTTTTAATGTCTTTCTTCATGAGAACCTCCCTATTTTATTTTCATACGTGTTTCAGGGCTATCTAGTGCAATCATAATGCCAGTTATTATTGTATACAAAAATAAGTTATAATATTATGAAAAATAAAGATTTTTATATGAAATGATATTTTAATTCTAAAATTAGAATACAAAAAACTGGAGAATTCCTCCCCCAAAAGAAGGGTTTCCCCACCCCTTTTTTCTGGCATCAGAATTGCATTTTCTTACAGGTAACGGGTGATCATCCTATCAAGTGAAGGAGAGGAAATATGATTTCACTGGAGGTTAACTCACTGAAACAGCTTGTGATTCTTGCTACAGTCCTCTTTTTGGACGGGGTGGAAAAAAGGCTTCGGGAACAGGAAAAGTAGGGGAAATCATTATCAAAATGATAACACGTTATCATTTTGATAAGGAACAAGGAGAGGGATGATGACAATGAGACTGACTCAAATGCTTGGTTTGATAGGGATCCTCACCCTTTCGATCACCTTCATGGGGACTGGTGGTTGTGACAAGGCCGTTGATGAGGCTGATGCGGAATTGAACCAGATTGTTCAAGACGATTCCACCGAGACCCAAGATACTGAAGGGTTGGATATCGATGAGGACCTTAAAAAGCTCATTGCCGAGGGCAAGGCAACTCTCCAGCGGGCCGAAAACGGAGATTATGTCTTGGTCAAGGAAAATGGTGAAACAGTTATTTTGGAGGGACAAAAGGAACCAGCGGAAGTCACGGATGAGACCCCATTAGGAGAGGGTCCGGCGGTTCAAAATGCCCCCGCCTCGGTTGTCAACCAGTAGGAGGGTGATCCATAGAAATAAAAAGTTTTGTTACCCTAAGGCCTCAACATGTTTTGCGGTTAGAAGTCCTAATTGGATAGGCGCCCCACCCTGATGATTAGGAGAAAAACTTCTGGCTTGGATGGATGGCATGTTGGGGCCTTTATTTTGTAAAGGCAAAGAAGAGGGTGGCCTCACCGCGTTGGATAAAGAGACGGACCACTCGACCGGTCTCAATGGCTTGGGAGGCCTTTATAAAATCATTGGCATTATTGATGGGATTCCCATTGATTTTAAGAAGGATGTCACCGGGCTGGAGACCGGCTCGACCCGCAGATCCGGAAGGATCAACATTGGTCACATACACTCCCGGTTTGTCAGCGGGGAGTCCCAGATCTTTGGCCTCCGCTGCCGAGATGTTACGTACATTGATTCCCAACTCCTGACTTTCTTCACTGGGCATTGTTTGGGCCACATCTTCTTTTTTCATTTTGGAAATGACAATATTTAAGTGTTTCTCTTTACCGTCCCGAAGGACTTTCATTTTGACAGAAGTGCCGGGTTTTGTACGGGCCACATACGAAGGGAGTTCATGGGCGTTTTTTACGGGTTGCCCAGCATATTCAACAACGATGTCACCCGCGACAAGCCCTCCTTGGGCAGCAGGGCTTTCAGGAAAGACGTTTGAGATCAAGGCCCCCGTAGGTTCGGTGAGATGAAATGATTTGGCCAGATCCGGTGTGACTTCTTGGATACCGACCCCCAGCCAGCCGCGGGTGACACCACCTTTGGAAATCAGTTGTGGGATGAGGTCCTTGGCGAGGTTAATGGGAATCGCAAAACCGATCCCCTGTCCGTTTGAAAGGATGGCGGTATTGACGCCGATCACTTCCCCCTTCAAGTTGAAGAGGGGGCCACCACTATTTCCAGGATTAATGGAGGCATCCGTTTGAATAAAATTGTCATAGGGGCCGGCTCCGATGACTCGACCCTTGGCACTGACAATGCCGGCTGTCACCGTATGATCGAGTCCAAAGGGGTTTCCCACGGCGAGGACCCAGTCCCCGACTTGTAATTCATCCGAATTTCCAAGGATGGCGACGGGCAGCTTCGTATCACTTTTGACTTTAATAACAGCCAGATCCGTTTTTGAATCGCTTCCAATAACCTTTGCCGTCAGTTCTTGCTTATTGGAAAGGCGCACAATGATCTCATCGCTGTCGGCCACCACATGATGATTTGTCAAAATATGCCCATTGTTGTTGATAATAAAGCCGGAACCCAAACTGCGACGAGGGAGGGAAGAGGGTCCCCCGAAAAATTTTTCAAAAAAATCGTCAAAAAAAGGATCGCGGGGACCAAAGCGGCGTGAATCCATGAGAGGTTGTTGAGCGGGTTTGTTGGAGGTGGTGATGTTGACGACACTGGGAGTCACATTTTTTGATAAATCAGTAAAATTGGGCAGACTCTGCTGGGTAAAGGCGGAAAGGCCCCAGAAAAACGTGCCGCAAAAAACAAGAATCAAGAAAACCCGTTTCATGGACTCATGTCCCTTCTTTTTTATTAAGGGTGACGAACACCATTCTCAGATCATACAAGATGGCCTCTAAAAGTTTTGCCTCGTTTTCAGAGAGATTGCCTTTTGTCTTTTCCTGAAGAAGTCCCAGGATGTCAATCGTCTGCTTGGCCCCCTCAAGATGACTTTCTTTTTTGTTGGTTTCGGGATGAGGTGTGAGACCTAGTTGAATTTGAGCGGAGGAGGCCAGCGATAAAAGAAACGTTGCAAAGTCAATGGTGGGAAGAGGAGAGGTCTTGTCATTTTGTAAAAGAGGATCTTCTTTTTTTGGGTTTGTTGTCTCGGGGGCTTGATTGTCTTCGGCATCACGAAAGAGACGACGCTTGTCTTTAAAGGTGTAGCCTTTTTCCTCAGGATTTTCAGTCATGTAATTTTCTCTTCTACTAAGGAGTTCATATCTCACTACACATTGAAAAAGCAAGATGTCTCATATTCTCCTTAGTACTGTCAGGTCTTATGAATAGAAATTGATGAACTGGCTTGTAAAAACGATAAGTTACGTAAGGTTATAACGGAGGAATAAAGGGCGTCAAGACCTTTTTGGGGTCCTCACAAAGAACCACCAATAAATGCCCCCGGAGAGCGCATAGCCGGTGAGGACGTCAACAATATAGTGTTGTTTCACGAGGACGACGGAAAAGCCGATAATGACGGAGGCGCCCAAGAGGATATAGGAAAGCCACCGGCGATAGTTCCAAATGGATAAAGCGGAGAGCGTGCTGGTCGAGACGTGCATGGAGGGAAAACAATTGTAGGGGAGATCCAGCCAGTAATAAAATTGAACGGAAATTAAGAGCCACGAGTCAGGGGTTCCCAGATCGGGACGGTAGGAATATTTTACGGGGAAAAGAGTAAAAATTATAAAATGGAGGGTGACACAAACAATAAAACTCAGGAAGATTTTTCGAAAATATTGATAATCAGAGACGGTAAAATAAACAATGATAAATATAAGAAAAATAAGAGAGTAGGCATATATCAATATGGGGACAAACGGGAGGTCCTTCTCGAAGGGTAGGAGAAGATCAAAGGTGCGGGTGCGAAAACTCGTCAAATAATTAGCGACGAGATAACCGCCAAGATAATAGGCAACGATAAAAAGAAAAAGGAGATTTTTTTTAAATTCTTCTTCGGTGGTAAGATTGGGCGGATTTTTCAAAGTTCCCCCTTCGGTTCTGGTGACCCCAATTTGACTTATCTCCTTTCCTGTTGTCAAGCCTTGTGATCTTGGGATATAGATAGTGTGTGTCAAAATCAAAAAACATCGTTATAGGCGTTTCAGGGGGGATTGCTGCTTATAAGGTGTGCGATCTGATCAGGCGCCTCAAAGATAAAAAATTTGATGTTCATGTCATCATGACGCGTCATGCCCAAGAGTTTGTTACCCCTCTCACCTTTCAGACCCTCAGTCAAAATCCTGTTCATACGAATCATTTTGAATTGTCGCAGGAAAAGGAGATCGATCACATTTCATTGGCAGAACATGCCGATATCCTTGTCATTGCCCCCGCCACGGCTAACATTATTGCTAAAATCAGAACAGGCATTTGTGACGATTTATTAACCACTGTTGTGTGTGCCACACGGGCCCCTGTGGTGGTGGCTCCATCGATGAATGCCAATATGTGGGAAAATCCCATAACTCAGGACAATCTAAAACATCTCAGGCAATTGGGTTATCACATATTGGAACCCGAGTCGGGGGATCTGGCCTGTGGTTATACGGGCAAGGGGCGATTGCCAGAGACAGAGACGATCCTCTCTTTTGTCCAAAAGGTTCTGGGTCTAAAGAGTCCCTCTAAAAAAAAGTAGTATGTCCCAAACTCTAAAAGGTCAGACGGTGCTGATTACGGCAGGTCCGACCCGTGAATACATAGATCCCGTTCGTTTTTTCACCAATCCCTCCACGGGAAAAATGGGATATGCCTTGGCCGAGGCGGCCCTGAAAAAGGGGGCCAGGGTGATCCTCATTTCCGGCCCAACCCTCTTAAAACCGCCCAAACAATGTTTTTTTGTTGAGGTTGTTTCAGCTCGTGAGATGTATGAGGTTGTTTTGGAGCATTTTGATGAGGCGGATATGGTCATCAAGACGGCGGCTGTTGCCGACTATCGCCCTCAAAAGACCTCTTTGAAGAAGATCAAAAAGCAAAACAAGGTCCTCCATCTCAAACTGAGTCCCAATCCGGATATCCTGGCAACCCTGGGGAAGCGGAAAAAAGGACAATTTTTGATTGGATTTGCCGCCGAAACAGACAGGACTGTTTTCTATGCACGGAAAAAATTAAAGAAAAAAAACTGTGACCTGATGATTGTCAATCGGGTCGGACGGCATGGAATTGGATTTGGCAGTGATTTTAATCAGGTGGCGATTATTCCCCCTTCTGGAAAGGTGTGTCATCTGGGAAGGATGTCCAAAAAGAGACTCGCTCTGAAGATAATGAATTATGTCCTTTCTTCTCGGGCTTATCGGAAAACACGCCCCTAGGCACGGTCGATGTACTCATTGGACGAGGTGTCCACATTGATCTTGTCCCCCACATTAATAAAGGGAGGGACTTTGACGGTGAGACCGTTGGAGAGTTTTGCGGGCTTGTAGGAGGCGGAGGCTGTGGCCCCCTTTAAGGGCGGATCACACTCCATGACCTCAAGTGTCACTTTTGAAGGGAGTTGTAGGCCCACAACAGTATCGTCATGGAACTCAACCATGACTTTTGTATTGGGTTTTAGATAGTAAACGCCATTGGCCACCTGCTCCTCGGTCATGTGGATCTGGTCATAGGTTTCGGAGTCCATGAAGTGATATTCCTTGTCTTGATTGTAGAGGTATTCCATTTCGCGGGTTCTCATGATGGCCTTTTCGACGGTCTCGGTGGAGCGAAAACGCTTTTCGGTTTTGATGCCGGTGATAATGTTTCGCAGTTCAGTTTGAACGACGGCGTTGCCCTTTCCCGGCGTCACGTGATGAAGGGTGAGGACGCGAAAGAGCCCCCCATCGATAAATAGAACATTGCCCACACGGATTTGGGTGGCACTTATCATAATCTTTCTCCTTAGAGGTCTACATATAGTCGATCATTTGAGGGAGGTCAACAGGGCGATAGAGGCCTTCCTTTAATTTCTTCTTTACTGTGAGGATCATTGTTTCAGAGTCCTTGAGGGAGATGAGATGGCGTCTTAAGGCCTTTTTCATGCGTTTTCGGACAATAGCAGCATAATTTATTTTTTCGGCCCCCGTGGGATCAAGGGAAACACATTTTGCCTTTTTTGGGTTGGCGAGAAAATCCATGATAAAGTCGATAGAAAGCTTACGATACATCCTGATGTCCGCCTCATCGAGCGTCCACTTGGATATCCTGGCCAGACGAGAAGCCCCGTTTTCCCACTGTTTCAGGCGATGAAGCATAAGGATGCTGTTGAAGATGCGTTTGTTTGTTTTAAACGAAAACAAGGTGCGTTTTAACATTTTTTGGAACAACTCGTCGTTGCCTTTGAAATCGTGTTTTGTCAGTTCACGAAAATGACTCCACACGATTTTTGGACGGCTGATATCATAGCGAAGCTCCCAGTAAGTATGTTTCAAGGTTCGTGTGCGAAAACTGCGGATGAGTTTATAAGGGACATAAAAATTGTGGGACACGGTATCCGCAGCCAGATGGGTCAGATAGCCGTAGGCACAGGCCTGTTGTCTTTTTGTCTTGGCCTCGTTTAGGAGGAGAAACCCCATGCGCCAGTTGTGGCAATTATAAATATACTCGACATAGGCCTTTCCCACAGTAATGTCGGCCGCGAGAGAGCCGTAGAGAAAATCATAAGGATAGGCCTTGAGCAAACCCTTGACCACGGGCGAAAGAGTCGCTATGTGCTGGAGGACATAGGAGGAGTAATCAAGATGAGTGATGGGGCCCCAGCACCAGGCATCCACGGGGACCAATAAAACGAACACCAGCGAGGCAATAAAGAAAAACGGCATCATAAAATTAAATTAAGGTTTCTCTATGAAATCAATGCAAGATGAAATATCTTCTCTTATTCAAGACGTAAAATCAAATATTAATATGGAGGGGGCCCGAGGGGTGAGATATCTTTCCGTGGGTCGTTCTCGGACATCGTCCAAGGCATTGCAGGCCATTCGTGAAGAGATGGGGGAGTGCTCTCGGTGCAAACTTTGTGAGGAAAGGACTCATATTGTTTTTGGAGTGGGGAACCCGAAGGCGGAACTCCTATTTATTGGTGAGGGTCCTGGACGGGATGAGGATCTTCAGGGAGAGCCCTTTGTCGGTCGTGCGGGTCAATTATTGACCAAGATTATCCAAGCCATGCAGATGCAACGTTCCGATGTTTACATTGCCAATATTGTCAAATGCCGTCCTCCCAATAACCGCTACCCAGAACCCGATGAGGTGTCGACATGCCTTCCTTTTTTGATTCGACAGATCGAGGCGATTCGGCCCAAAGTTATTGTCAGCTTGGGAAATTTGGCGGCACAGAGCCTGTTGCAAACCAATCAAGGGGTCTCGGCCTTAAGGGGCCATTTCCGCGAATATTGTGGGATCCCCCTTATGCCGACCTTTCATCCGGCCTATCTCTTGAGAAATCCCCCCAAGAAGCGTGAAGTGTGGGAAGATATGAAAAAGGTCATGAAAAAACTTAAGACTGAGTCTTGAACAGGTGATGAACCTCTCCCATCACTTTACCCGAGTCACTGTCGGTCTTGGTTTTGTCCTTTTTGACTGGTTTTTTCTTGCGGGGTTTTAGGAAAAGTTCAAAGCGATTGCGACCTTTGCGTTTGGCCTTGTAAAGGGCGGCATCGGCGTTCTTGACAAGGACCTCGTAATCCCTGGCATCTACGGGATAACTCGCTATCCCGATGCTGACGGTCAGCCGGCCGCCGGGTTGGGAAGAGGACTTGGGAAAATTGTGTTTTGAAATGGCATCCAAAATTTTTGTAGCGACGATTTTGCTGGAGGCCTTCGAGGTGTTGGGAAGAATGACGGCAAACTCCTCCCCTCCAAAGCGGGCCCAAAAATCGACCTCCCGAAGATAGTGGGGAATGAGCTGGGCAAATTCACGCAGGAGGATATCCCCCGCAATATGTCCGTAGGTGTCATTATACAGCTTAAAATGGTCGATATCGATCATCAGTAGAGATGTTTGTTTGCGAAACCTCTTGGCCCGAACGACTTCTTGGGGAAGTATCTGATAAAAATAGCGACGATTGTAGATCTGTGTGAGTTCGTCCAGGATGGCGACCTCCTTCATGGTGTCGTAGAGCTTTGCATTCATGAGGGCGATGGCCATCTGGCTTGCAGCGGCTTCCAGGAGATCGATTTCCTCGTCAGAAAAGGCGTAAGGATCTGGACGTGTAAAATTGAGGACCCCGATCAGATTGTCCTGGAAAACGAGGGGGAGGGATAGGAAGGAGCCATCCTCAAAACGTTCCCCTTTGTAATAGAGGTATTGGGATTCTTTGTGGGTGTCGGGGATATAGATTTTTTTGCAAGACTTGATCACCTGACCTGAGACGCCTTCTCCTACGGCGAATGTAATCTTTTTAATGGCCTCCGGATTTTTAAAACCCATGAGCGCCTTGACTTCGAGGATCTGCTTTTCCACATTATAAAGAAAAAGGGCAAAGTCTCTGATGCCCAATTTTGTCGTCAGGGCCTCGCCAATAACCTGAAAAAGATTTTCCTTTTCGATAGTCGAGGTCAGCATGCGGGCCATGTCGATGAGAAGGGATTGTTCGCGCAGTTTATTTTCCAGGGCCTTGTTTGTCTTTGCGATTGTCTTGGATTTTTCCTCCAGGGCCTTTTTGTATTTCAGCTCTTCCTGGGCCATGATGAGATCACGCTCGGTTTCTATCTTGAAGGCATCGAGTGTCGTGACTTTTTGGAGCATGCGATTAAAAACACTGCCCAAATCACCGATGACATCTTTGGTTTTGACAGGAACGCGAAGGAGAAAGCTTTTCTTTTCCGATTGAAGCATGATGCGGCGCATAGAGTTCAGGGGACGTTCCACTATGGAGTAGGTGAACAGAAAGACCGTCGTTGCCGAAAAAATAACCGTGAGGAGAATCAAGACCCACCATCGTCCTTGATGGAAGAGTTGGGGTTTTTCAAAACCAATGATGGAAAAAATGGTGATAAAGACGACCGTCAGAACGAGACTGGTTCCAAAGGAAAGCTTGAGGCCTAGGGAGGGCTTTGGCAATTTCATCTAAGAGAGAGCTTAGAGCAAAAGGGCTTGTTTTGTCAAAGGTTTCTCCTTGATACCGACCTTGTCCTAGGTTATTGATGCGGGTCATGAAGATCTTTATAGGCCTCCTTTGTGGCGCCGGTCTCTTTTTGCTTGTCCAACAGCAAGGCTGTCAAAGACCCCCTCCATCGCCCCAGTCTTTGGCCCCGGAGCCTCATTTGAGGGTGGCTCTTCAGCAGGACCCCTTGATTGTTAAGGAAATCAATATAGAAGGCTATCTCATGGGGGTCTTGGCCCATGAGATCTACGCGGATTGGCCCCTGCCAACATTAATGGCCCAGGCGGTGGCGTCGCGCAGTTATGCCCTTTACAGATTGTCCCATCCCGTTCATG
This sequence comes from Deltaproteobacteria bacterium RIFCSPLOWO2_02_FULL_50_16, assembly GCA_001798715.1. GTDB lineage: Bacteria > UBA10199 > UBA10199 > 2-02-FULL-50-16 > 2-02-FULL-50-16 > 2-02-FULL-50-16. The sequence goes on from MGSF01000062.1 coordinate 13,957, forward strand.
AAGAATTTGACCTTTCCGCCAGCGTGAGCGATCAGGTTTTTAATCCTACCGAAAAACCGCCCCTAAGTGTCATAGAAGCGGTGAGCCAAACCTGGGGTCAGGTCCTCCTTTTCAAGGGTGAAGTCATTCCCGCCTTTTTTCATAGTTGTTGTGGGGGTTATACAGAGGCGGCCAAGCGCGTATGGCGCTGGGCAGACCCGTACACCTTTTTGGTCTCCCAACCCGATTCCTATTGTGAACATTGTAAGTATCAGGATTGGGAATATTCTATTCTGAGAGAGACCTTGGCAGAGACGATGAGACACTATGGTTATGATCTCCCGGAGGGGTGGGTCCTTCGATTGCGGGCGTCCCGGGAATCCCCTCGTATTCGAGAGGTCGATTTTGTGCTGCCTCTTGTGCCGATTCATCCCGTTCGGATGACGGGGGCCCATTTTCGTCAGATATTGGGATATCAGAATCTGAAGAGCACCCTCTTCTCCCTTGAGGAAGACGGTCCCCTTTTGACCTTTAAAGGACATGGCTTTGGTCATGGGGTCGGGATGTGTCAATGGGGGGCTAAGGGGATGGCATTGGAAGGAAAGACCTTGGAAGACATCCTTCACTTTTATTACCCCGAAACGGAGTTGAAGAGGATTTATTGAGTGGGAACCTCTAAAAACCACCCATCTGCGGCGTTGCCCCATAAAGAGGGGCTGCTGCGTTTGCCCTTCTCGCGCGGCCCTCAACGTACTGTCTAGTACGCCTCGGGCCTCGCTCGGCGGGCGCCTTGCATCTGGGTGGTTTTTAGAGGTTCCCTTTATTATGGACCTGAAGTTATTTGATTATCGCTATCCAAAAGAATTAATCGCGCAGCACCCCCTGCCGGAGAGGGAGGCCTCGCGCCTGATGGTTCTCGATCGACGGCAACAGTCATGGGAACATCGGCGCTTTGTTGATCTCCTAGAATATTTTAAGGCAGGGGATGTCTTGGTTTTGAATGACAGCAAGGTCTTTCCGGCCCGACTCTACGGTATCGACCGGAAGGAACGGCGATTTGAGGTCTTGCTGTTGTCCCAAAAATCTCCTTTTCAATGGACCTGTCTGGCCTCTCCGATGAAGCCTATCAAGGAGGGGGTCTCCCTGAATTTTGATGGAAAAATAACGGGCCATCTGGTGCGAGAAGGGGACGGGGCTTTGATTGTTTTTGAACCCCATCCCAATCTGGAAGAGGTCCTCGATCAAATCGGTCTCCCTCCCTTACCGCCGTATATTCAACGGTCTTACAATGGGGAGGGAGATGCCGAAGATCGGGAACGCTACCAGACGATCTATGCCGAAAAAAGGGGGTCGGCCGCCGCCCCCACGGCGGGATTTCATTTTTCACAAAAAATTTTAGAGGGATTGACATCGATGGGGGTGAAAATCATTTACGTGACCCTCCATATCAGCCGGGACACCTTTTTGCCCGTGCGTGTGGCCACGATCGAAGATCATCGGATGCATGGGGAGTCTTTTGAGGTCTCGGAGGAGACTGCCCGCGTCATCAATGAGGCAAAGAGAGAGGGGCGGCGGTTGACCGCCGTTGGGACCACGACGGCTCGGGCCCTGGAATCGGCTTACAGTCCCAAAACAGAAGGCGTCGAGCCCTTACAGAAGATGACTTCTCTGTTTATAAAACCGGGAGATGCCTTTAAAGTCGTCGATCGATTGCTCACCAATTTTCATCAGCCTCAATCCACCCTTCTCATGATGGTCTCGGCCCTTGCCGGCCGTGAATTTATCTTAGAGGCCTATCAAGAGGCGATTTGCCAAAAATACCGCCTCTTTTCCTATGGGGATTGCATGTTGATTGTTTGATTCTTTTTTTCATCTATGATGAGTGGCGAGAGCCTTTCTTTGCTTTTGAGGATATCGGCGAGGCTGTATTTTCTCAGAGAATCCAAAAACGCCCTATTGGCTTGCAAAAAATAGCCTTTCAACCGGCAGGCGAGTGAGATACAACAAGCATTTCTTGCCTCACTGAAGCATTCCACAAGGTTAAAATCAGGCTCGATTTTCTCGATGATTTCCCCCATGTTGATGTCTTCTGGCTTTAAGGCCAATGTGATCCCGCCTCCCTTGCCCTGCGAGGAATGAATATAACCAAGCTTGGACAGGGTATGAACCACCTTAACAAGGTGGTTCTTGGAGATTCCGTAGGCGCTGCTGATTTCGGCAATGGAGGATTTGGTTTTCTTGAGTCCAAGAAAAATCAGGACCCTGAGAGAATAGTCGCAAAAATTGGTTAATCTCATTTTTTTCCTTGTGTGGCAATTCGGGGCATGATAACATGTATTTTACATACATGTTTTAATTTTCTCAAGGGAAAATTGAACTTTAAAGAAAAAGAAATGGAGGAAAAGCATGGAAGAAGAAATCGCATCGTTTTATGGTAAGGACCACGATCAGCTTGATGGCTATTTTCGGAAATTCCAGGAGCTGAAAAAAAAGGATTATGCACAGGCAAAGGAATTCTTCAAGAAGTTTAAGTTTGGCTTGCAACGCCATATTGTTTGGGAGGAAGAGATCTTGTTTCCGCTCTTTGAGAGGAAGACCGGCATGAAGGATTTTGGTCCGACGTTTGTGATGAGGGAGGAGCACCGGCAGATTGGTCAATTTCTTGAGGCCCTCCATGAAAAGGTGCAGCAACAGAATCCTGAGAGCGATCAGGAAGAGGATCTCCTGTGGAACACGCTGAAACAACACAACCACAAGGAAGAAAACGTATTGTATCCGGAGATTGACCAACAGGCGTCCGTTGCCGAGAGGAAGGAAGTGTTTCGTTCCATGCAGGACCTTCCAGAGGAGAGATACAAGACCTGTTGCCAAGGACACGCACATTAAATGCCAAGAGGGCAGGGGTAACATCAAAAAAAACCAGCCCCGAGGGCGTAAAGACGCCCCTGGGCTGGCTTTTTAATTTTTGGCCTTTTTCCCCCTTATTTTTTGGTGACCATCGCCAAGACAACAATGCCAATGACGATGACTACCATCATCGACGCCCCCGATGTAGTGCTGAGCGTCTTTTGATAGAAGTCCAGGATGTGATCGATGAATCCCAGCTTTCCGGTGACCACATCGATCAAGAGTCCTACCGTGATGACGGGTTTGGCAAGATTGAGGACCTTGCTCGCCGCATCAAAGAGGAAGTCATAAAGGCTCCCGATAAGGTCGGTGAGTGGCGATAAGAGTTGTTTCATAAAGCACCCTCCTTTCGAAAGGTTGATTCACACCTCTTTATCTTTATAAAGTATATCACAGAATAATCAAAAAAACCTTACTTTTCAGCTACTTATAACGCATTGAGTCAGATAAGGTCTTACTTAATGCTCCAAATGTGGGACATCGCGGCAAAAAAGAAATTTTTCCAAGGCCCCTGTAAATTCCTCCGGCCTTTCGAGGGCCACCATGTGGCCGGCCTCCTCTATAACGAGCATTTGTGCGTTGGGGATGTTTTGGGCCAGGTATTGGGAATATTTGGGGGGTGTCATCTGATCCGAATCTCCGACGATGACTAAAGTAGGTGTGTTTATCTCCCGGACTTTTTCCATGACATTAAAATGATCACAGGCCCTGAAATCATCCATCAGCACTTGGGGGCTTATTTTTCGCATGGATTGTTGACCGATCTGGATCATCTCCGGGGAGGCCTTCGGGCCATAGAGAAATTGGGCTGTGGTTTGGATGGCATTTTCAAAAGCGTCTTTGATAAGTTGGAAAATAAGGGGGTTGACCTTGAGTCTTGCCCCCGTTCCCACAAGGATCAGTTTGTCGATCCATGGGAGTTTTCTCAAGGCCAAGGTCATCGCAATGGCCCCGCCCATCGAGTGACCGCATACAGTCACCTTTTGTAGTCCGAGCCTTTTCACAAAGTCTTCGATAAAATCGGCATAACCCTCGATCGTTGGACGGTTGGATCCCTTGGACCTTCCGTGCCCGGGGAGGTCCAAGGCATAGATATTGATTCCCTGCGTCAGAGACGCGATAGGGAAAAGCGTGTGATCCCCTCCTGCCCCGTGGATCATGAGGAGACTCATATTGACTTGATCGGGATGGTGATAGTAATAGATCTCGTCCTGATCGATTTTTATGGTGGGCATGGTGATACACTAGAGGAATCCACGCCCCGAAAACAACTTTTTTCTATTTTCTATAAAAAGGTAACGGCATGAAGGAGGCTATTTATGAATAAAAATGCGGGTTTTAGGATTGAAAAGGATACGATGGGGGAGTTGGAAGTCCCCAATGATCGCTACTATGGATGTCAGACAGCCAGGTCCTTGATCAATTTTAAGATCGGTGGAGAACGTTTTCCCCGGGAGATGATCCGGGCCTTTGGGATCTTGAAAAAAGCGGCGGCCCTGACCAATGCCGACTTAAAAATCTTGCCGAAAGAAAAATGTGATTTGATTGTCCAGGCCGCGAATGAGGTGATCGAGGGAAAGCTCGATGATCATTTTCCACTGGTTGTGTGGCAGACGGGGAGCGGGACACAGACCAACATGAACGCCAATGAGGTGATTTCCAATCGTGCCATCGAAATCGCCGGGGGGGAGCTTGGCTCCAAAAAGCCTGTTCATCCCAATGACGATGTCAATAAGGCCCAGTCGTCCAATGACACCTTTCCGGCGGCGATGCATATCGCTGTGGTGGAAGAGATCCATCGCCGGCTCCTCCCCATGGTGACCAGGCTTCGTGATGGATTAAAGGTCAAGGCCGATTCCTTCAAGGATATTGTTAAAATCGGTCGGACCCATTTAATGGATGCCGTTCCGCTGACCCTGGGGCAGGAATTTTCAGGATATGTCCAGCAACTCACCAATAATCTAGAAAGAATCCGGACGGCCCTGCCGCAACTCTATGAACTGGCCCTTGGCGGGACGGCCGTCGGCACGGGGCTCAATACCCATCCCCAGTTTGCCGAAAAGTCCGCCAAAAAAATCGCGGAACTGACGGGAAAACCCTTTGTCTCGGCCCCCAACAAGTTTGAGGCCCTGGCCGCCCATGATGCCATGGTCAGTTTTAGCGGGGTCTTGAAGACCATCGCGGCCTCGCTCTTTAAGATCGCCAATGATGTTCGCTGGCTGGCCTCTGGACCGCGATCGGGTTTTGCGGAGATCACGATTCCCGAAAACGAACCGGGGAGTTCCATTATGCCCGGCAAGGTCAATCCCACCCAATGTGAGGCCATGACCATGGTGTGTGCCCAGGTGATGGGCAATGATGTGACGGTCAATCTGGGGGGATTTAGCGGTAATTTTGAATTGAATGTCTACAAACCCGTGATTGTCTATAATGTCTTGCAGTCGATTCGTTTGATTGCCGATGCCTGCGAGAGTTTTCAGGATCATTGCGCTGCGGGTATCGAGGCGAATAAGAAAAAGATTGATGAATTTATGCGTCAATCTCTCATGCTGGTAACGGCCCTCAATCCCCATATTGGTTATGACAATGCGGCCAAGTTGGCGAAGCACGCCCATAAAAATAATATGAGTCTGAAGGAAGCAGCCCTTGAATTAAAACTTTTGACGGCCGAGCAGTTTGACGAGTGGGTGAGGCCGGAGAAGATGATAGGTCCAAGTTAGCCCCTCTCCCTATTATATTTATGAAGGTAAGGGGCCATCCCTACCTTAATAAACTATAATGGGGAGAGGGATAGAGGTTTCCGAAAGTTACTTCTTATTTTTTTTTGAAGTGATCATATAAAAGGTGGCCGTTGCCATGGCGAGTGGTTGCTTTTCTTGCTGGCGATAGAGGAGCCCATGGACCACACACAGGCGTTTGCCTCGAAAGACGACCTTTGAGTGACAAAGCAATATGTCTCCATAATGGATGGGATGAAAATAATTGACCTTCAACTCCACAGTGGAACAGAAATCCTCTGGCCCCATACAGGTAAAAACAGCCATGCCGCACGCAGAATCAAAAAAACCTGAAACCACCCCCCCGTGGACCCTCCCTGAGATCGAGAGGTGATCCTTGCGTATTTTGAGTTCGACCTTGGCCTCCAGCCGTTTTTTATCAATCTTTTTGATTTTATAACCGAGCCAATCACCATATTTGTCATGATGTTGGTAGTGCTTGGGAAGAAGTCTCCTCTTTTTCAGGTTCACGACGATAATATTTATCACCAAGAACAATGTTTTGCAATATTTCCTTGATATTAAGCAGGCCAAAAGCCACTATACACAGAAAACCGCGTGAAGTCCAAGTCTGCTTAATACTGGCCAGGGGTATTGTATAGTGATTAATGGCCTGACCCGTATGTTTGATATTGATGGCAGGATGGAGGGAGATGAAAAAAATATTTATTCTGACAATTGTGTTTTTGCTGATTATGAGTCTTTGTGTTGCAGAGGCCCAGGAAGACTATACAAACGCCCCTGAAAATATCGACGAGATCTCCACGGAATCTTCCGATATCCCTCTAACCTCCACAGGGATCGAAGTCGTCGATCCAGTCAAGGACGGGCACCGCAAAATCAAACCCCGCCCCCTTCCCCCGGATCGTTTCAATCCCAGCGCCGGCCGCAAAGATCCCTATATCCAGCATTACAGTCGACACCCGATAGCCCCTGTTCAGAAATCCGAAGAGTAATGTTAGTCAAGAAAGCCAAGCCTCACTTTTCCAGAAGATAAATCCTTGTTGGCCTGTTCATATTGCTCCAAGGTCCCCACATCCATCCAGAGGTTTGAATGTTTAAAGGCAGAGAGGGGAAGCTTCTTTTTAAGGGCCTCTTGGTATCCGGTGTCGATGATACTGGAGAATGTATTTTGAGGAACGGTTTGGAGGATCTTGGGATCCAGGATATGAAGTCCAGTGAACAGATGACAGTCAGCTTCTTGGGAGTGCCCTCCTATTTTTAAGACACGCGTTCCCCGAGTCCAGATGGGGGTCAACGGTCCGGGGTCAGAGGGGTACGGATGTGTCCTGACGACCATCGTGGCCCATGAGGCCTGCTTGTGGTGAAAGTCCATCAGGGTCTTCAAGTCAATGTCTATGAGGATGTCACTATTGATCGCTATAAAAGGATCCCCTTGAAAAAATGCCTCGCATTTTTTGATGCCTCCTCCAGTGCCCAAGACGTCTTCTTCATAAGAATAGGAAAGATGGACACCGTATTGTTGACCGTCTCCTAAGGTCTTTGTGATTTGTGAGGCCAGATGATGGGTGTTGATGATGATGTCGGTGATTCCGTATTTTTTGAGGAGTAAAATGGCATAGTCGATCAGGGGGCGTTGATGGAGGGGAAGAAGGGGTTTGGGGGTTGTATGGGTCAAGGGGCGGAGACGGGTGCCCAACCCGGCGGCCAGGATTATCGCACGCATGAACAAGCCTCCTCAGACCATTCGGGGATGTATTTTTTTAAACTGTCATAGAGGGGATAAAATTCTTTTTGGCGTTTCAGGGATGTGTGGACATAGCGGAGAGAGGTTGGAATAAATTTGAGGAAAGAATCGTTGCCTTTGACACGGTCGATATACACAAAACGTCCGGCGTCTTTGAGTTTTCTCTGAATGGTTAAGGTGTCAAAAATCGTCAGAAATGCCTCAAAATGACCAATGCTTGTTTTGTCGCAGTAATAATGAAGGAGAGAGTCCAGTAAAGAATTATCCAACTCAATATAGGAATCTCGGAGCAGGGCCACCAGGTCATAGAGGGAGGGCCCCAAAAGGGCGTCCTGAAAATCAATCAGTTTGAGCTTGTCTTGAGAGACCATGAGATTGCGACTTTGAAAATCACGATGCACTAAAACAGGCTGGAGTTGAGCGAGTTGGTTGCTGATCGAGCGACTCCATTCAAGCATGATTTTTTTGTCTTCTTTGGCAATGGGAATATTCAACCTCTTTTCAATCCCATATTCAAAAAAATGATCAAACTCCCAATTGTACAAAGTCTCATCAAACGAACGCATCAGGGCATAACAGTTGCGTGGATCATGAATGGGGATGGATTGCAGCTGGATGAGCAGATCGATGGCTTGAGTATACCACTTTTTCCTTGTTGCTGCAGGGGCGTTGGCGATGAGTGATCCCATTGTGATATCGCCTAAGTCTTCCAAAAGGATGCATTTGTCTTCCGGAGAAAAATGCAAGACCTTGGGAATTGGGATATTATTTTTTTCTAAGAAATTTGCGATATTGAGAAAAGGAATCTCGGTTTTTTTGCCTTTGAAGTTGGTAATTTCTTCAGAGGCGCTCAAGGCTCCTTCGGGCAGTTGCATGATGATGGCTGTGGATTGATCGGAGAAATGGGCCCTGTAATAGATGCGATTGGAGGCGTCCCCATGGAGTTTTGTGAGTTTTGAAAGGCTTTTTGAAAATAAATGATGGTATTTCTTTTTAAGATCCGTCATGGTTCTACCGTCACAGAAATGTCTGTGTTGCTTGCCACTGAGTTGACAATAACAAGGATCGAATAGTCTTGGGCCTCTACATCTTGAGGCACGGTGACAGTCAAGACCTCCACTTCACCCGATGTTGTTCCTTCTGTCAGGTTGTAGCTTTCGGCGGGAGCCGTGATGCCTCCAAAGGAAATAACATTTTCTGCAGGAATGATCGAAAATCCAAATCCAAAGATGGAAAGCACGCCTCCTTGAGAAACGGTTGTAGGGTCAGTGCGGATAATAGTGGGGTTTGATTGAGTCGGGATGGAAGAGCTGAATGAAGTTTCTCCTCCGCAACCCATGAATATCAATATCATAAAAGTAGAAATAACAAGGGGCTTGAGCATGGGGGGATATTACTTTTTGTATCGGCAATGTCAATATGACGCTATGTGTGATATTGCGTTCCATTTTGTGGGAGACTACGCTAAGGCATGGAGTTTGCCTGTAAGGCCGCTGTGAAAAAAGTCTCGGATCTTCTTCATTCGTTGGCTTAAGTGATGCCAGTGTCTGCATTGTCCGGCCAAATGCCGACAAAAGCGATAGCCAAGACGGTGGGCGAGTTGGTAGCGTTGCATTTGCTCCGGGGTGAGTTGGGGTTTTAAATGGTAAGAATGAAATAATTTTTTTAAGAGACCCCATGTTTTGAGGGGCCTGTTTTTTTGGTTGAGATAGAGAAGGCACAGGAGGTACTTGTCCACTTCTGCCTGAATTTCGAGTTCCAGTTCGGTGGCAGGGCGCCTGATGAGGGCTCGTTGATAGAGATAAACAAAATGACTGACACCTTCCACCACGGTTAAAAAATTCTCAAAATTACTTTTATCAAGCTGCCTCATGGGGTTTTTCTCCTCTAAGCATCGAAGAACAAGGGGATCTACGAAAAGGCCGATATAGTGAGTATTGTTTTCAAAAGAAATGAGGGTCAATTCCTTGGGGACAGGTTCTTTGTTGTCGAGAGAGGGATATATCTTTTTTAGGGCTTCGATAGTGAGCATGAAGTCTTCAATATGAATACCGGAGCGGATCCTGTAAAAATCTTCGATTTGTTGCTGGATTTGATTCACAATCATAGAGGGCCTATTGGAGTATTTTGAGACCTGGCAGGATATGGGGAGTGATCCCCTGTTCTTCCAGGATTTGGCGGACTCGCTCGCTCCGAGTGCTCAGCCATACCTCATAGAGTTGAAGGATATTGGGATTTGATTTTAAGAGGCTTTTCTCGCTCACTTCGGAAAGGATGTCGACAAAGGGGATAAATTTGGTAGAAAGCTCCTCAAAGAGTTTTGTGAAAATCTTGTTTCCCATGAGAGTGCTTACAGTTTGATAAGCCGCCCCACCCATTTGGATATAGTAATCAATATTGATGATTTTTCGGTGCATGCTTTCCGGGAAAAATCCGGAAATATAGAGGGCGATATCACCCAAGTGTTTCAGTATCTGTATTTTTTGGTGATGATCGGATTGCAGGGCCCGGGCCAACATGAGGGCCAGGGGTTCGTCTTTTTTCCCCTCGGGGGCATTTTGAAAGAGGTGGGAAGAGTCGATAAAGTCGTGAAGGAGATTGACAAGATAAAATTCGGATTCTCCAGAAGCGGTTATTTTTTGATGACCAAGGGCCTCTTGAACAAGCTCACGAAAATATTCAAGAGGTGAGTCCAGGGCCAACAAATGAGCATCCGTTGTCCCCATAGTCTTTATCATAACAGTTTAAAAAAATTTTCTCTACGAATAAAAAAAGGACAATGACGCGCTACGCCAATGTTTCTGGTATTTGGCGAGAGGGAGACAGGTATTTTTTAAAAAACACAAAACCAAAAGAGGCCTTATATAAATAATTGGAGAAGGCCCAAAGAAGACTCATGCTGAGGAGGATTTCCTCGGGAGAAATGACCCCTGCTGTTACAGCGGGGGAGATCAAGTCATTTTTGAGCAGGATGACAAAGGCGGCTTGTGTGGTGCCCAGCCCTCCAGGGGTGATGGGCATGGATCCTATTAAATAAATTAAAGGAATACTGGCGATCAAGGATGTCAGGGGAATATGGGCATGAAAGAAATGGATGCCACTGTAAATAGCCACAATGAAAGTCAGATGGAGAGGGAGACGCAAGAGGAGAGTGGCAACAAGATCTTTGATGCGGGCTTCCTTGAGTGTGAGAAAAAGGTCGTGGAGTTTTTCCCAGCGATTGGGGATTATTTTTAATATTTTTTTTCGCAAGAGGTAAATAGTAATGATGAAAATTGTTGCTATCAGCATGAGAAGCTGGACCCATTGGTTGAGGGAAACATTTTCAATCTGCAGGGGGGCCAGTAAGGAACCCAAGAAGGCCATCGAGGTGATGAGATAAAAATCCAAGACGATGACAAAACCCAAGATACCCATGGCCTTAAAAAAGGGGATGGACTTCTTCTTTTTTAAAAAGTAGGCCCACACCCCCTGTCCTGCCCCGTAGTTGATGAGCATGATGACATAACTCGCAAGACGAACAGGAACGAGCTCCAGGGTCCCCATGGGGGCATGGAAACGGGTAAAGACACGGGCGTGTCCCCAACAATCGAGCCAGAGGACGAGCATGAAATAGAAGAACATGAATATCATCAGTCCGATCAGATTGGCTTGTTTGCAGGCCTCCCAGATCTGGGCGGGTGGATATTGGGTAAACAATTGATGAAAGATCACGATAGCGATCAACCAGGGGAGATATTTTTTAAGGACATGAAAAAGAAGTCTCACGGACCATCCAATAAACCCATGTTTTGATTGGCAAAATATGGACTGATTTTGTTAGCAACTTTTTTGGCTATTCTTCGATACTCTAAATAGCTGTAAGAATAAAGTTTTTAATTTTGGGGTGAAGATGGAAGAAGGAGATTTTCTTCGCCCCCCTCATCCCCCATCTCCTTCTTCCCACATAAACGCCTCTGCCACTGGCAGGGGCGTTTTTCATTCCTTATATCCCAGCCCGATCCAATAAACCTCTGACGAGGTTTTTCGGGAGGCCTCGGGAGAAAATGTGGCGACCTTGGAAAAGGCGACCTTCATTTGTTTGTAAAGCCCCTCGCTCTCCTGTCCGGGGAAGACCTTTACCACAAAGTTCCCATGGATTTTTAGGAGTCTTAGGCAGGTTTTTAGGGCCAAAAGGGCGAGTTCGTAAGAAAGAAATTGATCCCCGAATTTAACACCCGTTAATTTGGGGGCCATATCGCTGACGATAAGGTCGGCCTTTTGGGGCCATATCTTTTCTATTTGATCGAGGAATTTCGGATCCCGAAGGTCTCCCTGGAGGAAGAGGGCGTTGGGGGGGAGGGAGATATTGAGGGGTTGTAGGTCGATGCCGATCACCCTTCCCTGGGGGCCGATGGTGTCCGCAATCACCTGCATCCAACTCCCCGGAGAGGTCCCCAAATCAATCACAAACATCCCCTTTTTTAAGAGGGACCATTTTTGGTTTATTTGAATGAGCTTATAGGCTGCCCGTGAGGCCCACCCCTCTTTTTTGGCCTTTTGAAAATAACGATCCTTTCGCAGATAAGGCATTGGGGCGCCATAGCGCACTGCCTCTCAAATGTACAGACCTCAAATATTGGTGTGTTTCGTAAATTCATTTATGGGACACACCACTTCATTTTGGAGACAGGAGACACCAGAAAAACAGCGTAATTTCAAACAGCGCAACACATCTATGGATAATAACCCAGCAATTTCAAAGAGTTAAATATTTATTGGAGAGACTAAGGACTTGGCAACTTTCTTGCTTATTAAAAGGAGCAGAGGAGAGCGGCATCCATGTCTCTATCGTTAAATCCAGTTCAGGCAGAAAGATTGGCGGCTATTCAAGAGATGGATGGCCCTTTTGCCGAACAGGTCCTGGCCGCCATTGACACGGCCCACGATTCCCGTGGGATTGATCATATCCTCGATAATGCCTGGAAACGCCTCAATCAATGTGATGTAGCGGGCAGCTTCAATGCCCATGCGGCCCGTTTTGGGAGTGTCTCTTCTTTTACGGGACAGCCCTTGGATGCCGAGCAGACGGCCTTTTTGACGTGTCTCCGCGAGACCTCCCTCGAGCAATTAAAGACTGAGGCCCGAGGAGGACATGTAGGAACTCTTGAGGAGTGGATGCGTTCTTCCGAAAGCCCCGTAAGCCCTGCCTAGACTAAATCCCTTTCCCATGGCATAGTGAAAAGATGGATCCCAAAAAGATCAAGGATCTCATCAGAAGATATCCCCGCCTTTCGTTTTTGGACTCCCCCCAGTTTAGGGCCCTTCCCAAGGAGAAGCAGGATTATGTCTATGGGCTTATCGAGGATGCCCAGTTTTGGATCGACCAGGACAAAAATCCGGAAAGCGACAACCGCTTCCTCTTTTTGGGGTCAGTGTTGGGCCTGATGAGGGCCGAGGCCGATGCGGATAGTAAGGGGCTGGCGGGCAAGGAGCGTGAAAAATACCTGGCCCCTCAAAAGGCCCTCCAGAGTCGCTATAACCCCTATTCTGGGAATGTCACCGCAGAAACAACGAGAGATCCTAAAAAAACAAAGTAATTTCATCAGGTTATCAAATTTTCCCCTTCGAAAAATTTGAAAAAAATGCGCAACAAATTATGAATTGGGACGATGATAAGAATAGAGATTGAAATTGTTTTTAAAATGCGTCGGGGGATGCGTTCTGCATCCCCTTTTTTATAAGCCAAAAAAGAGGATGTGAAGAGGAGGAGAGCCACAATACAACAACTTGGTGCACCTGTCGGCATAGCCGCCAGGTACTCATTTTCCTAATCGCAGAGGCCCCGCAAGGGTCCCTCTGCTCAAGGAAAATGTGGGCAGGGAGGGAATCGAACCCCCGACACGAGGATTTTCAGTCCTCTGCTCTACCGACTGAGCTACCTGCCCTGGACCGGAGGTCCAATCCAGACGGTTGATACCCATGCTGGTTATCAAAGGACGGTTGATGTATTACAGTTTTTTTGTACTGTCAAAGTAAAAGGGAGCGAAGAGGGTCAGTGAGACAAGTCTTAGAAATTACAGGCAAATGACACGTAGCGTTAATTCGGTTTGACGCAAGGTGACAGACGTGATATAGAGACACTTCACGTCTTTGGAGGGGTTAAGGAAAATCGATAATCAAAGCATCGAAGTGAGGAGGCTTACAGAATGAATAGGGATTTTAAAGAAGGGGATATGGCCGTTTATCCTGCCCATGGGGTGGGAGAGGTAAAAGGCATCGAAACCCGCGAGATTTCAGGTGAAAAACATAAGTTTTACATCCTCAAGATCCTCGATAATGGCATGACCATCATGGTGCCCAAGGGGAATGTAAAGTCCGTGGGCCTGCGCGAAATTATCAATGGTGATGAGGTCGAGGAGGTCTTTGAGATCTTAAAGGAACGCGATGTGACGGTGGATACGCAGACCTGGAATCGCCGCTATCGGGAATACATGGACAAGATCAAGACGGGCTCCGTCTATGAAATTGCAGAGGTTCTCCGTGATTTGTCCCTGCTAAAATTTGAGAAGGAACTCTCCTTTGGCGAGAGGAAGATGCTCGATATGGCTCGAAATCTGCTAGTCAGGGAATTAGCCGTTGCAACGGGTCAGGAAGAGGCCGAGATCTTTCAGGAGATTCAGAAGATCTTTAAGTCGTAAGGGATGGCTTGTGGTTTTTTGTAAAAAACCCCTTGTCCTCGGGCAAGGGGTTTTTTATTATCTCTACTTCTATGGGACATTTAGCGATTATTCCAGCGGCAGGTTTAGGACAGCGAATGGGGAAGGGGATCTCCAAACAATATCTGGAGATTGGAGGAAAACCCATTTTAGCGCGGACGCTGGAGGTTTTTGAGAATTCTCCGGATATTGATGGAATCTATCTTGTGGTCTCCAAGGATTGTGTTGGGGACATCCAGAAGGAATGGATGCCTCGGTATTCGAAGATACAAAAAGTTGTTGCTGGGGGGAAAGAACGTCAGGACTCAGTGAAGGCGGGTTTTGAGGCCCTTCCCCCTTGCGAGGTGGTGTGTGTTCATGATGCCGTCCGTCCCTTTCTGACCCAGGAAGTTCTTCATCGTGTTGTCATAACGGCCAAGGAACAGGGGGCGGCCATCTTGGGGCGTCCCATCCATGAGACCGTCAAGCGTGTCAATCCTCAGGGGCTGGTTCAAAAGACGGTCAATCGACATCGTTTGTGGAGCATTCAGACGCCCCAGTGTTTTCGCTACGAAATCCTCATGGAAGCCTTTAAAAAGGCCGATGTGGATAATTTTCGAGGAACGGATGAGGCGATGTTGGTTGAGTATTGCGGATTTCCAGTCGCGGTGATTGAGGGGGATTTGAGAAATATTAAAATAACGACCCCTTTCGACCTCAAAATGGCGGAGAATTTCCTCAAAGGAGAATTTTCTTGATGCGTATTGGTTTGGGTTATGATGTTCATCGGCTTGTTTCTGCACGTCCCCTGATCCTCGGAGGGGTGAGGATCCCTTTTGACAAGGGGGTTTTGGGTCATTCCGATGGGGATGTCTTGATTCACGCTATTTGTGATGCCCTTTTAGGGGCGGCGGGTCTTGGGGATATTGGGGAGCATTTTCCTGATACGGATCCACGGTGGAAGGGATTTTCTTCCGTGGGGTTTCTTGAGGAGATTTCCAAATTTTTAAAAGAAAGACGGTTGGAAATTAATAATATTGATTGTGTCGTTATCTTGGAGAAACCCAAACTGGCTCCCCACAAGAAAGAAATGGCCTCTGTTATTGCCCGGGCCCTAGGTCTATTGCCGGGACAAGTCAACATCAAGGCCACAACGGAAGAAGGTATGGGTTTTACAGGTCGAGGAGAAGGGGTGGCCGCCCAAGCCATAACCTTGTTAAAGGAAAAATCGTGAATCCAGATTCCCTTGTTGTTTATAATTCCATGACACAAAAGAAAGAGGTTTTTCGATCCTTAGAACCGGGCAAGGTCAAGATGTATGTTTGTGGTGTCACTGTCTATGATGAGTCTCACTTGGGACACGCACGGGCGGCCGTCACCTTTGACATTATTTATCGGTATTTGTCGTATCTGGGTTATGATGTGGTCTATGTGCGCAATTTTACCGATGTGGATGATAAAATAATTAAAAAGGCCCAAAAGGAAAATCTGACCTGCGAGGAAATTTCGCAAAGATACATGAAGAGCTATTGGGAGGTCATGACAGCCCTTGGAAATGTTC
This sequence comes from Deltaproteobacteria bacterium RIFCSPLOWO2_02_FULL_50_16, assembly GCA_001798715.1. Classification (GTDB taxonomy): domain Bacteria; phylum UBA10199; class UBA10199; order 2-02-FULL-50-16; family 2-02-FULL-50-16; genus 2-02-FULL-50-16. The sequence continues at coordinate 29,566 of MGSF01000062.1, forward strand.
CTCCGACCCACGAGCCCTGTGCGATGCAGCATATTCCACAAATGATCGATTTGATTAAGAAGCTTACGGAAAAGGACAAGGCCTATGTAGGGGGCAGGGATGTCTTTTATTCCGTCAAAAAATTTCAAGGTTATGGAAAACTTTCACACAAGGTCATTAATGATTTGGAATCCGGGGCTCGTATTGAGATCGATGAGAAGAAAAAAGATCCTTTGGATTTTGCCCTCTGGAAGGGAAGCAAGCCGGGAGAGCCCCACTGGCCCTCTCCCTGGGGAGAAGGGCGTCCTGGATGGCATATTGAATGTTCCGCCATGAGTATGCATTATCTGGGAGAGAGTTTTGATATTCATGGCGGGGGACGCGATCTTATTTTTCCTCATCATGAAAATGAGATTGCCCAATCCGAGGGGGCAACAGGAAAACCCTTTGCCCGTTATTGGCTTCACAACGGCTTTGTTAACATTAATGATGAAAAGATGAGTAAGTCATTAGGTAATTTTTTTACCGTGAAGGAAATTCTCAACAATTACTCTCCGGAAGTGGTTCGTTATTTTTTGCTCAGCGCCCATTATGCCTCTCCCATTGACTTTTCCGATCAAAGGATGAAGGAGGCGAAAAACGCCCTCATTCGTTTCTATGAAACCATGGCCCGTCTGCAGGAATTTTCCGTAAAAGAAGAGGGAAAGGGAAAGGATTTACCCATCAACACCCTCCTTACGCGATCTGAAAAGGCCATGTGTGATGATTTCAATACGGCAAAGGTTATTGGATTGGTTTTTGACTGGATACGGGAACTCAATAAATATTTGGATGCTTTGGAAGCGGATAAACAAGGTATCCCAAAAGGACTCAAAGATTCCCTCGTCCGCCAGATCGAGGCCCTCGGTGGTTTTTTAAACATCTTTCATTCCCCTCCTCGGGAATTCTTAAGATCACAATCAGCCCAGGCTATGCAGTCCTTAAATATAAATCCAAGTGAAATTGGAGACAAACTGAAGGAGCGGCAGGAGGCACGGAAAAATAAGGATTGGAAAGGGGCGGATTTTATTCGAGACGAATTGGCCAAGCTTGGCATTGAAATCAAGGATAATCCAGACGGAACCACGAATTGGTCTGTAAAAGCATGACACATGCCTCCATTCAAAATCACAACACACTTAACCCCTCAAGGAGACCAGCCGCGGGCCATTAAGGCCCTCGTTCAGGGGATTCAGAAAAGATTGTCCCATCAAACCTTATTGGGCGTGACCGGGTCTGGAAAGACCTTTACGATGGCCCATGTGATTCAGGAAGTGCAACGCCCCACCCTCATTATAGCTCCCAATAAAACCCTGGCGGCTCAACTCTATGGTGAAATGAAGGAGCTTTTTCCAGAAAATGCCGTGGAGTATTTTGTCAGCTATTATGATTATTACCAGCCCGAGGCCTATGTGCCGACAAGGAACCTCTATATCGAGAAGGATTCCTCTATCAACGAAGAGATAGATAAATTGCGGCATTCGGCGACACGATCCTTGTTGACACGGGGGGATGTCATTATTGTGGCCTCGGTCTCCTGCATTTATGGTTTGGGGTCTCCTGAGGCCTATCATGGCATGCTCGTCCTTCTTGAGAAAGGCCGTGAATATTCCAGAAATCAGGTCTTGCTGGATCTTGTAAAAATTCAATACGAACGCAATGATTATGATTTTCATCGGGGGACATTTCGTGTTCGGGGGGATGTTGTGGAAATCTTTCCGGCCTACGAGGAACAAAAGGCCATTCGTGTGGTTTTTTTTGGGGATGATATTGAGGAAATCTATGAGATAGATCCATTGACAGGAAGAAAACTGCAATCTTTGACCCGGACTTCAATTTTTCCAGCGAGTCATTATGTGGCAGAAGAGGCCCAGATGAAAAGGGCGATCTTGGGAATAAAAAAGGAGCTCAAGGAAAGGATCCAGTATTTTTACGAGCATAATCAACCCGTAGAACAGCAAAGGATTGAGCAGCGGACCCGTTATGATGTCGAGATGATGGAAGAGATCGGTTTTTGTAAGGGGATTGAAAATTATTCCCGGCATATTACGGGACGTAGGCCCGGCGAGGCCCCTCCGACCTTATTGGATTATTTTCCCAAGGAGCATCTTGTCTTTCTGGATGAGAGCCATATCACGGTGCCCCAACTCCAGGGCATGTATCGGGGAGATCGCTCTCGAAAGGAAAATCTGGTGGACTATGGATTTCGCCTTCCTTCGGCCCTGGATAATCGGCCCTTGAGATTTGATGAGTTTGAAAAATTGGTGCATCAAATGGTTTTCGTTTCGGCCACCCCAGCAGATTATGAATACAAAAAATCAGGCAAGGCGATTGTCGAGCAGGTCATCCGTCCCACGGGGCTGGTCGATCCTCAGGTGGAAGTGCGTTCGGCGACAACTCAGGTGGATGACTTGCTTGGGGCAATTCACAAAAGAATTGATAAAGGTGAGCGTGTTTTGGTGACGACGTTGACCAAGAAAATGGCGGAGGATCTGACGAAATTTTATCAAGAAGTGGGCCTTAAGGTACGCTATCTCCACTCGGATGTAGACACGCTTGAGCGTGTCGAGATTATTCGCCAACTGAGAGAAGGCAAATTTGATGTCTTGATTGGCATCAATCTTTTGAGGGAAGGGTTGGACCTTCCTGAAGTCTCATTGGTCGCCATCCTGGATGCCGATAAAGAAGGTTTTTTGCGATCTGCCCGATCGCTGATCCAGACCTTTGGTCGAGCAGCACGCCATATTCATGGGAGGGCGATCCTTTATGCTGACAATATGACGGGTTCGATGAAGACTGCCATCGAGGAGACAGAAAGGCGGCGCCAGATCCAGAGGACCTTTAACGAAAAAAATCATATTACGCCCAAGACGATCGTCAAGTCGATGTCCACCGCCCTTCAAAAACTCTGTGACATGGACTATTTCACTGTCGCGCAAGAAAAAGACGCAAAGAGGAGGCAGGTTCCCTTGGAGGAGATTCCTGCCGTCCTTGAATCCCTTCGCAGTGAGATGAAAAAGGCGGCTGGCAATCTTGAATTTGAAAGGGCGGCAGAATTAAGAGATCAGATCCAGGAACTCCAGGCACGGGTTCTTACCCTTGGGATCAAGAATTGAGGTTTCTCACCAATTTTTTCTTGACAGCCCCACAGAACACCTGTAGGAAGTGGAAAACCAATTTTTCCAATGATTATAAGTATTTACAACGTTTTAAAACTTCTAAAACAAATGGTTTGTCACAGCGCTTAAGTGAGTGGAATGAAGGAGGGTGTTTATGTCAGCAGTCGCCAAGGATCAATTAAAGAAAATGCAGGAAGAGGTCAAGACTCAGGAGGCGGTCAGCCGTCTAGATCCCGACCGCTTCTATCAAGTCAAGGAGGGCCAATTGGCCTCAGGAAAGCTGGAACAAGGGGGTTTTCGCCTTGTCGAGCGTCTCTTGGTTGGGATGGCCAAGGTCTTTTGGCCCCTTTTTCGCTTTATCAATAAAGTGACCCCTCCTCGCACCTTTCAGCCCGCCTGGGCCCCCGCCCCCTTGCTGAAAAACAAGGAGAAGAGTAGGCCCGTCTTTGGCTGGCCGCGCACAACAGATTCGCTCTGTCCGGGATGTGTCAAAGAGGCGCGGCAGAGGATCCTTTCGGGAGACAAGGACTATACCCATCTCATCAATGATAATCCCGGGGCCATTAAGGCGGATATTATTGAGAGAGAGGGAAGGATCATGATGGTGAAGGAGTGCCCCAAACACGGACATTTTGAGGATGTGTTGTCGATCGATCCCAAGTTTTTAAAGCGCGTTGAAGATCTTTTTCCGGGTCGGGATTTTAAATCTCCCCTGGACACGATGATGGAACTCAGAAACCACGGAAAGTCTTCCGTGAAATACGGGCGGGGTTCGGTCCTGACGATCGATCTCACCAATCGCTGCAATATGATGTGCGAGCCCTGCTTCATGGATGCCAATCAGGTGGGCTATGTTCACGAACTTTCCTTGCAGGAAATAAAACAATTTTTGGACAACGCCGTAAAAATAAAGCCCAAGAGACAGTTGTCCGTTCAATTTTCAGGGGGCGAACCGACGCTTTCCCCTCATTTTTTGGAGGCCGTTCGTTATGCCAAAGAGGTGGGTTATTTCAGCGTTCAGGCGGCGACCAACGGGATTGTTTTTGCCAATGATCCCGAGTTTGCCAAAAAGGCTTATGAGGCGGGGATGCGCATTGCGTATCTCCAGTTTGACGGGGCCAGCAATGCCAGCAATTCTCATCGAAAGATCACCAACCTCTTTGATGTCAAACTCCGTGCCATTGAAAATCTCTACAAGGCGGGGATTGATGTGGTTTTGGTGGTGACCATTGTCAACTCGGTGAACAACGAACAGGTGGGACGCATTGTCGATTTTGCCATTCAAAACTGTGACAAGATTACGTTTGTCGCCTTTCAACCCGTCTCCTTTACGGGGCGTGATGAGGATGTCTCCGATGAGGACCGCCAACGGATGCGGTACACGACGTCCCATTTGGTGCATGATATCAAGAGGCAAACCGGGGTTTCTGAGCCCTTGCGCGATTGGTATCCCTTCTCGGCCTCCGGTCCCTTTTCGGATTTGGCGGATCTCATGAGTCATCCAAACTCCATTTTTGGAACGATGAAATGTGGTTGTCATCCTGATTGTGGTGTTGTGATGGCCATTTGGGTGGATAAGCAGACCAAGAGATGGTTGCCGGTTTCCGAATTTATTAATCTGGATAGGGTTTTGGAGGATATCAAGGCAATCACCGATGCTCAACAACCCCGATGGCTTACAAAACTAGAGGTCCTTTCATCGCTCTTGCGGAATTTCAGGCCCAGCAAGGCCCCGAAAGATATTACCCTCCAAGATTTCTTGCGAAAATTTGATAAGCAAACGGGTGGGGGGATTCATGCGGGGAAGGTGGATTATGGTGTTGGTGCCGTGCGGAAACAGGATCGTTGGCATTTTATGTTTGTGGGTTCTATGTGGTTTCAGGATCTTTTCACTTATGATTTTCGGCGGACGGAGATGTGCATCATCCCGTATGCGACTCAGTTAGGAGAAATCTCTTTCTGTGCGTATAATACGGGTGTGGGGTGGAGGCAGATCATTGAAAACATGTTTAAGACCGCCAGCGTTGCCGAATGGAATAAAAAATTTGGACGTCATAATGTTTATGCGGGCGATCGCCCCATGCCGGTTCCCAATCTGGATCATACCGTGAAGCTGCCTTCGGATACTGATGCGGCGATTCATTAACCCAAAGGGGCCACTCGCGCCGCAATGATATTGATGGCCGGAGCGATGATGAAAGACCAGAGGGCCTCGTCTTTTTTTGTGAGGGCGATGTAGTTTTGCTGGCAGGTGACCCTCGTTATTCCTATGATATGAAACAGGGGTGAGGCAATCTCGTCCCCTGCGGCTTCTTCCCTGGAAATAAAGTCACGACTCTCCTCCTCAGAAAAAGTATGGCTGATGATAAATCGATAAACATTGGGATCGCTCGTGGGTTCTGTGTTGAGAAAAACGGCCATGATTTTATCTTTATTGTTTTTTCACTTTTAGAGAAAGGGTCAGGGCAAAACGGGCGACGGGATCGTTTCCAGAAACCTTGGGGGTGATCGCCGTGATGTGAACGGACTTGTTGATGCGTTCCCCTGTCTTTATGGCCTGTTTGATGGCGGTGATGATCTTGGGACCCTCTTTGTTGATAAAATGGACATCGGATTCGGCACGACGAAGAAAATCCGCCTTGAAATCTTTGAATAGAAAATTGATTTTATTTCCCGTCTTGTGGATGTAATGGAGCGCAAAAAGTCCGCCCGCACAATCGGCACCAATGGTCAAGGCCCCAAAATACATGCAGTTCAGGTGGTTTTTCGTAACGTAATTTAAGGGGATTTTGATTTCGGTGCGCTCTTTTGTCAGGCAGATGACCTTCGGTTGCACAAGGGCGATCAAGGGAATTCTCAACCAGCCGAAGGTTCTTAAAAGTAGGGTGTCTGTCCAACTCATAGTAAAGATTTTGTATGCCTTCTCAAGAGTTCTATCAAGGGGAAAATCAACAACAACCCATTTTTCATGACTCCCATTATTGTGAGAGTGGTGGGAAACAACATTTTCTCTCGCTTTTGCCCCAAGCCTTCCACTGCCAGGCTTGGGACAGCTAGCCCCTCTCCCTATTATATTTATGAAGGTAAGGGGCTAAAGCCGCCCATCGCATCTCTGATGCTTCAGGGTCTCAAGCCTCTGGCTTGAGGCTCAAGAAAAGTTATTTCCCACCACTCTTATTTATTGATTCTGGATTCTTAGGACTTCACTTTCCAGGTTTTTAAACATCTGGGGAATTGTTTGAGTGGCCCCCATCCTGGCGGCCCAACGAGGAACATTGCCGCCGGGGTGGATGCTGTCTTGATAGCGCGCAAAGGTATGAGAAGGTTCTTCGGCCGGTTGCAGATACCAGCAGCCCTGTGCGTTTTCTATGTTGCCGAAGACAAGATTCCAGCATCGGTAAAATTTATCTTGAAAGGCCTCTGATTCGTCATGGATGGTGTGGAGGATGTACCATCGATTGGTGACGGGAAAAGGGGTGTTTAAGACCATAAAGACAAAACCCTCCCATTTTCCGCCTTTGAGTCGGTGATCATCGGTTTTGTACAGACGGGCAATTTCTTGAATTTTATTGATATGATTTGTTTTGGTTTTTTTCAGGGCATCGACTCCTTCTTGTGTAATAAAAAAACTCTCCCTGACCCGGGGCATAAACTTCGCAAAATCGTTAAAGCGAATTAATGTCTCCCAAATGGCATTGGGAGAGGCTTTGAGGATGCCCTCGGCATTCACAGCTGACGGGGCATTATCGTGCATCTCATGCCAGACCTTAATGGGGGCTGCCTCAAGACTGTTGGCAATAAATAAAGCAAAAATTGCAAAAGGGATGATTATTTTTTTCATTTTATTTCTCCATCAGACCCAGGGTCGTCAAAACTGTATCAATGAACTGTTTTTTAAATCGCAGGGCTATTTTCTTTTCAGGCATGGACTCTCCCAAAACGTTTTTTTGGCAATAAAGGTCGGAGAAGGGAATCAAGATAAGGCCGTAAAATGAAAAGAGGGTGATCTCCGGATCGACGGGGCGTATTTTTTTCTCTTTAATCAGTCTTTTGATCTCAGAAATGGCTTGAAGGACTAAGGGAGTCATGTGTCTCTTATTGAGTTCGACACAGGAGGGGGGCTCTTCAAGGTTGATGTAGTTGAGCAATCGAGGGTATTCGGGATTTTTGATAAAAAAGTCATAAAAATTTCCTAAATGTCTTTCAATGGATTCTTTGAGGCTTTTTGAGGGGCTCTGAAAAACATTGAGGCTCAAGGTCGCGACCTCGGTCATGATGCGCTGATAGACGGCCATGAGGAGGTCCTCCTTTCCTCCCCAGTGATAATGAAGGGCGGCAATGTTGACCTGGGCCTCCGCCACGATATCGCGCGTCGTTGTTCCCTTGATCCCTTTTTGGGCGAAGAGACAAATGGCGGCTTGGAGTATCTTTTCTTTTGTCGCGGGCGGATTCATTTTCAATCCTTTGATTTAATCGTTTGATTAAATCATTTGATTGGTTCTGTCAAGGGGATTTATTAGAAATGGGCTAATACGGCAATCATTTGAAATTATTGATTTTTTCGTTGACGACGACAAAAGATCTGCCTAACAAGGGGGGCTATGGTGTCCATTCTTCAGGAGCTGGAGGCGCGGGAATACTTTGGGATGCGATTGGGGCTTTCAAAGATCCAAGGCGTTTTGGCCTTTCTCCAACATCCGGAGAGGAAATATCCTTCCATCCATGTGGCGGGGACCAACGGCAAGGGTTCGACGGCCATGACAATAGCGATCCTCCTCCAACAAGCCGGATTAAGGGTGGGTCTCTTTACATCGCCTCACTTGATACGTCTCAATGAACGTTTTTGGTGTGATGGCCGCACGATCGATGATGCCTCCCTGGAAAGATTGGCCCGGGAAGTCGATGAAGCCCAAAAGTCCGTGTCCCTTCCAGAACCCCTCACCTTCTTTGAGTGGGTCACCGCCATGGTCTTTCTGTGGTTTGCGGAACAAAAAGTGGATGTGGCCGTTTTAGAGGTGGGTCTCGGAGGCCGCCTGGACAGCACCAATGTCGTGATCCCTGATGTCTGTGTGATTACCTCCATCGGTTATGATCATGCAGAACGTCTCGGAAAAACCTTGGGTGAAATAGCTTATGAAAAGGCGGGGATCATAAAACCAGGGGTCCCTGTTATTTGCGGTGTCCAAGATAAGGGACTTCAATCCGTTTTTCAAAAAAAGGCCGATCAAGAAAAAGCGGAGATGATATTTGTCGATTTTTCCAAGAGATTGCACAGGCACGATGACGGGATTTTCGACTATGATGAATATAAGGACTTGACCCTTTCATTATGGGGGAGTCATCAGTGTGAAAATGCCAGCCTGGCCATAGAAGCGGCGAGAACATTTTTAAAAATTCACCAAATTTCACTCGGCGAGAAAATTATTCGTGAGGGGTTAAAGAGTGTTTGTTGGCCGGGGCGGCTGGAGTGGTTGCCCCAACACAGGACCCTCCTGGATGGGGCCCACAATGTCGATGCCATCAGGGCCTTGGTTCGTTTTGTAGAGGAAAATTATGCCGGAAGTCCCTTGACGCTCCTCTTCGGGGCCATGAAAGACAAAGAGGCGGCCTCCATGCTAAAACACCTGGCCCCTTTTGCCAGCAAGATCATCGTGACGCGTCCCGGTCTGTGTTCTGACACGCGCCACATTGTGAAACGCAGTCTGGATCCGGATTTGCTCAAGGAATGTTTGTCCCATCGTGATATCAAGATTATTCCTGACAGTCAGAAGGCCTGGCAGGAGGCCCGGCATTTATTAGGGGAGGGAGAGATTATCCTGGTGACGGGATCTCTTTTTTTGGTGGGTGAGGTTAGACAATTTTTAGTCCATCCCTAGTTTGCTCAAACGCCCATGGATCTGGGCCTGACGGTACATCCACAAAAAGATCAGGGCCGAAACAATAAAATAAAAGATATTGAGAAAAAATGGCAGCAAGAGGTAGTCGAGGCTTAACGAACCCTCTTTGACGATGGTCCGCATGCCTTCAAAGATATAGGTGCTCGGCAATCCCATGGCAATGACCTGCAGCCAGGGTGGCAGGATGGAGAGGGGATAAAAAACGGCGGAGATGGGTTGGAGAAGGAAGGGGACCCCCCATATGAGGGCCTCGGCGGCGAGCCCCCAGCGCAAAATCAATGAAGAGGTGATGAGGCCCACGGACCCTCCAAACAGAAGGAGATTCAAAGACATCGGGATAAGGTAGAGCCCTTGAGTTTCGATCAGGTTAAAATTGTAGAGACCCAGGGCCAAAACGCTCAAGATGATGAGGATGATGAGGATTTTGACAAAACCATAAATAAAGGCGGCGACAATCCACTCCCAGATTCTCAAAGGAGTCACCAGGATGTTGATGATATTTTGTGTCCAGACATCCTGGACAAAGGAGAGGGCGATGGCCTGCTGGCTTCTGTAAAGGATGTCCCAAAAGATCATGGCATTGATTAAAAAGACGATGATCTTTGAGAGGGCCCCATGGGCCACCTGCTGGATATAGAGGCTAACAAATCCCCAGACCAAGAGTTCCATGACGGGCCAAAAGGCAATTTCAAAGGCACGGGGGATGCTTCTCTTGTGAAGGTAAGAGTATCTCATAAACATGGCAAAAATATGGGACCAGGACTGTTTCATTGATATTCCCCCCGAACGATTTTGATAAAGACCTGTTCTAGATTTTGTGTGGAGAATTTTTGGATGACTTCTTTGGGAGTTCCTTCCGCAAGGACCCGGCCCTGATGAATAAAGACAATACGGTCACAAAGCTGTTCGATTTCTGGCATGTTGTGTGAGGTGTAAAGAATTCCGATATTTTTTTCCTGGTTGAATTTTTTCAGTATCTTTCGGACCGTGTCGGCTATTTCAGGATCAAGGCTGGCTGTGGGTTCATCGAGCAAAAGGAGTTGCGGGTCATTCAGAAGGCATTTGCATAGATTGAGTCTTGTTTTTTCTCCAGAAGAGAGAGCGCCCGTGAGACGCTTGGTCAAATAAGATATCTCGAAAAGTTCCAAGAGATCTGAAATTTTATTTTTTGCATTGGGAACGGCATAGAGGCGTGCAAAGGTTTTTAGATTTTCCATTACAGTGAGATTGGTCGGGAGCTGGACATAGGCGGAGGAAAAATTGATATTTTGAGCAATCACATGGCGTTCTTTGAAGGGGGACATGCCGAGGACGGAGACCTCACCTGAGGTGGGGGTTAAAATGCCAAGCAGGGTATGCATCGCTGTGGTCTTGCCGGCACCATTGGGTCCCAAGAGTCCTACAATCTCCCCATTTTGGAGTGTGAGGTTGAAATGGTTCAGGGCCAGGGTTCCAGGAAACTGCTTGCACAAGTCTTTGATTTCGATAAGGGGTAAAAGTGGGGACATGGATCTAAAGGATATTTCCGATTATTTTCTTTTGGTGGTGAATCAGCTGGCGAATTCCTTGAGTGGAGATTTTAATCATTGCCGCCATTTGTTTATTTGAAAAAGGGACTTTTTCGGCAGTGCCCTGGATTTCTATAAATTTTCCCGATCCTGTCATGACGACATTCATGTCGACATCGGCACATACATCACGCTCATAATCAAGATCGAGCCACAATTTTCCACCCACGTAACCCACAGAAACGGCTGCCACATAATCATCAACGGGAATTTTATGGATCTTTTTTTCCTTCATGGCCTTTTTCATGGCCAAGATCATGGCGATAAAACCCCCTGTAATGGCGGCTGTCCGCGTTCCTCCATCGGCCTGGATGACATCGCAATCGACAATAATTGTGTTTTCACCCAGGGCATGAAGATCTGTCACGGCCCTTAGGGAGCGACCAATCAGGCGCTGAATTTCTTGAGTACGGCCGGATTGTTTTCCCCGTGTGGCCTCACGGTGGATGCGTTGTGGAGAAGAGCCCGGAAGCATGCCATATTCTGCCGTGACCCAGCCCGTCTCTTCCCCCTTTTTCCAAGAAGGGACGCCTTCTTGCCACATGGCCGTGCAGATGACGCGGGTCTTGCCAAAGGCAATCTCGCACGAACCATCCGATGTCTTAATCGTATCGGGTCTGATCTTTACGGGGCGCAGTTTTTTGGGGCTACGGGACATAGAGGAGTTCTTTATTATAATTTATTAAGGATGTCTATCATCTTAGATTCGTCCGGAGAGAGGGAAACATCGAGAGATCTTATTGAATTTTCGATGCTGGTTATCCGGCTGGCCCCCGGAATGGGAACGATACAAGGAGATTTGGAACGCAGCCAGGCCAGGATAAGGCATTCGGGAGAGGTTTTCTTGCGAGTGGCCAAAGTGGCAAGGACGGGGATCTTTTTGAGCTGATGGACACGCCGGCTTCCTCCCAGAGGGCCCCAGGGAAAAAAGGTCAGTTTTTCATCTTCACAATATTGCAAGACACCGTCTCTTTCGGGTTCACGATCCCAGAGGTTGTAGGCATTTTGAACAGAGACGATGTCTAGGACAGAACGGGCCCTCTCAATTTGACTCACGGAAAAATTTGAGACACCCACATGTTGCACAAAACCCTCTTCTACGGCCTCTTTGACGGCGGCCATTGAGTCTTCGATCCTGAATTGAGGATCGGGGGAATGATATTGCCAGAGAAAGAGGGGATTTTTTCCCCCTAGGGCCTCAAAACTCTCACGAATAGTTTTTTTTAAATATTCAGGATCGCCATTGTTTGTCCAATCTCCATGAGGGCGCAAAAGCCCCCCCTTCGTGGCGATCCTAATGGAATCTGTATTTCCAAGATAGGTGTCAAGGGCCTTGGCCAGAAGTCTTTCGTTATGATGCTTGTCGTCTTCATTGAGGCAGTAGGCATCGGCCGTATCGATGAAGGTGATGCCACAATCAAGGGCCCGGTGGATCACACGCAGGGCCTCCTCTTCAGGAGGGCGCCCTCTTAAAGAGAGGGGCATGGCACCAAGACCAATGGCTGAGATGCGGATATTTGTGGAACCCAGCTTGACGGTCTGCATGACGCCCATCTCACCACAAAGAGGGATGTATTGCAAATAGTTACGCGTCCAACCTTGCTTCGGTTTTTTCCTTGATGTAATCTGATACGCTATGACTTCCTCCTATCCCAAGGCCCCGGGTGTTTATCTCATGAAAAACTCTCAAGGGGTCGTTCTTTATGTGGGCAAGGCCAAAAATCTTAAGCACCGAATAGCGCAATATTTTTCACGCGAAGCCGAACAACGCTATCAAATCAAATTTTTAATGAGACGGGTTTCGGATATTGATGTGGTGGTGACAGATACGGAAAAAGAGGCCCTTCTCCTTGAGAACACCCTCATTAAGAAACACAAGCCGCGCTATAACATTCAATTGCGCGATGACAAAAGTTATCTTAGCTTAAAATTATCCATTCAGGACAAGTTTCCACGACTCACTATCACACGATCCATCAAGAAAGATGGAAGTCAGTATTTTGGGCCCTATGCCTCTGCAACGGCCTGTAGGGATGTTTTGGATTTTATTGAACATAATTTTTGTTTACGGACTTGTTCTGACAGAGAATTGCAAAATCGTGCACGACCCTGCTTGCAGTATCAAATACAGCGCTGTGATGCGCCCTGCGTCGGACTCATAGATTCCGATCAATATCGAGATATTGTTGAGGAGGTAAAACTTTTTTTGTCAGGGAAGAATAAAGAGCTGCAAAAGATTTTGATGCAGAAGATGGAGGCGCTTTCAACAGCAGAAGAATTCGAAAAAGCGGCTCACTACAGAGATTTGCTCGGTAAAATAGAGCAGACTTTGGAAAAACAAAGGGTGGTAAAACATCACGGTCAAGATCGGGATTTTATTGTCCTCTATCATAACGGGCAAAAAGGTATTGTGAGTGTGATGACGATGAGAAACGGCAATATTGTCGGGACATGTCATTATTACCTTCAGGGTTACCTGAAGGAAGTTTTTGACGCAAATGAAGTCCTCGAGCAATTCTTGTTACAATATTATGCGGAAGAAAGAGATATTCCCAAAAACATCTCCCTCAATATTTCCTTGGCCTCCTTAAAATTGATAACTGAATGTCTCATGGAGAAAAAAGGGGAGGGTGTTTTCTTGGATGTGCCCCGACGAGGGGATCGTTTTAGGATGATCCAGTTGGTTTTGAAGAATGCAGAATTGGAATGGCGTCGTCGTTTAAAAAAGGATGTTGAAGAAGAGGAGATTTTAGCTGAATTACAAAAAAAGATTGGATTAAAAAACTTGCCGCGACGGATGGAGTGTTTTGATATTTCAAATATTCAAGGGAAAAGCGCAGTGGGTTCTTCTGTGCTTTTTGTGGATGGGAAACCCTCGAAAAGCGGGTATCGCCACTATCGTATTCGCGGGTGTGATGGGCACCAGCACCTTCACGGAGCTCAGGTACGCTTAAAGCGCCGGAGGCGCGTTGCGAGGTGCGAGGGGTCTAATGATTTTTTGATGATGCGAGAGGTGTTGATGCGACGGTTTGCTTCTAAGAAAGAAGAGACTAAAAAATCAGTTTTAGAATTTCCGGACTTGCTTGTAGTGGATGGGGGCAAGGGTCAGTTGGCACAGGCCGTAAGGATTTTCGAAGAATTTGGTCTTCAAAAGATAGATATGATTGGTTTGGCGAAGAAGGCGGAGGGAGAAAAACAAGACAAGATTTTTATACCGGGAAGAAAAAATGCCATTGTGTTGCCCCCCAAGTCGTTGTCATTGCGATTGTTGATGCAGATTCGTGATGAGGCCCATCGCTTCGCCGTTTCCTATCATCGTAAACTGCACAATCAGAGACTACAACATTCTCAGTTGGATCAAATAAAGGGGATCAGTCAGGTGAGGCGCAATGCCCTTCTGAGGTATTTTGGGAGTCTGGACAAAATCCGTGAAGCAAGTCTAGAAGATCTGTTGAAAGTGCCTCATCTGCAAAGAAGTATTGCGGAAAGGCTCTATCATCAGTTACACTCATGATTGATGTCTTCTATTCTCAGATTTTTCGTCCTGCTGATCCTTTTTTTCATATCCCAACAAGGTCTGGCGGATTCGCCCCCCCTGCAATGGGCGCCAGCGGCAGAGCGCTGGCACCCTGGAGCACCACAGGTGCGATGGGCGCCTCTGGAGGAATATCAGGCCATTGAGAGAGATTTCTTTCTTTTGCAATTTGATCACGCCCGTTCCCAGTTGAATAAAGTGAAGAGTGAATATCCCCACGATCCCTCGCCGATTTTTTTCGAATCATCCTTGATGGGGTGGGAGTGCCAGATCACACAATGTTCTCCGGAAAAAAGGATGAGAATCTTGACATTGTTAGAAGAGGGAGTGGAGCTGGTTCAGACTTTGCACAAGTCCTACAAATCAGATCCTCGTCTTCTGACGTTATCCGGATATCTTTATATGCGTTTGGCCAATGTTTATGGGGATATTCATCAATGGTTTAAGTCGGTTCGTGCCGCAAAACGGGGGCGATATTATCTGGAACAGGCTATTTGGAAGGACAATAAAGAAGATTCTCCTTATCTCCCTTTGGGGGCCTTTTATTATTTTGCGGACAATCTTCCCTGGTATGGAAAATCCGTCGGATTTTTCTTGGGGCTTAATGGAGATCGTCAAAAGGGACTTGAAATGATGAAACGAACCGCCTCGTCTTCGGGGGTCTTTCAAAATGATGCCTTGTTTTTTCTGTCTGTGATCTATCTCTCCTTTGAAAAAGAGTACAATGAGGCCTGGAAGTACAATGAAGAATTGAGAAAACGATTTCCCAAACATCCTCAATTTCTCCTGGATCAGGCCTTTCTTTCTTTTAAATTGGGCAGACGTGAAATGGCCCTTAGGCTTTATGATGAGCTCATTTTATATTGTCACACCCAAAAGGAGATGCCCTGCCATCCTCATTATTTATTTCGTTCATGGTTGGGATTGGGTGAAATCGAGATGGAACGAGGGGAGTGGCAAAAGGCCCTCAACCTGTTCGAAAAAGCGACTCCTTATAGAAAGATCACATTTTATGAGCCTGTGGCTCGCTGGCATTACTTGCGGGGGGAGTGTTATCGTCATTTGGGCAGGGACTCGGAGGCCCTCAAGGCCTATGAGGAGGCCCTTGTTTTAGAGGAATATATTCCTTCACAGGCCGAGTTGATCCATTATCACATTGAGAAATGGCGGTCAAAAAATTGACGTTTGACGGATGATTTTCTGGCGTTTTTTGCAACGCAACGCGACAAGATCCCCTCCCGGAGATGAAAAAATCAAATTATAAATCAATGGGTTGCTGTTAATGCGCGGATGCCTCCTCATTTGGTATCCAGATTGCAATCTCCTAGAAGAGGAGGTGCAACATGGACCAATTGCAGGGACGCGGAGAGCTGATTTTTCAGATGTTGTCCGATGCCATGAATAGCACCATGATGGGGGACAGCGATGCGCCGATGGTGTTGAGTTGTGGCGGCATCTATTTGGGTCACCATCCCAATCTTCCAACCAATCTTCGTGGATGGCACCAGATGCTTACTCTTCCTCATCACCACCAGACATTTGCCATTCGTTTGAGACGTCCTACGCCGCTGAAACTCTTTCAGCAGGTCTTGCAAAAAGAATCACTCAATTGACGAATAGTGTTGTTAGGCTTTAAAGATAGCTGAGCCAGTTTTTATATTTGGCGGTTTTCCCTTTAACGATATCAAAGAATATTTTTTGAATTTGTTGCGTGATGGGACCGGGCCTGCCCTTGCCGATGGTCCTGTCGTCGACTTCACGAATGGGGGTGATTTCGGCGGCTGTTCCTGTGAGAAAGACTTCATCCGCCAAATAAAGCTCGTCACGGGTAAATTTTTCCTCGGTGATATCTATTTTTTGATCCCTCAAGATAGTGGCAACGGAGGCGGCCGTAATGCCGTTTAAAATGGAGGCCCCGCTGGGAGTCGTCTTGGCCTTGCCATCGTGGACGATGAAGACATTTTCTCCGGTCGCTTCGGCCACATAACCCTCCGTATCGAGAAAAATGGCCTCGTTATAACCCGCGGCCAGGGCCTCGCGTTTGGCGAGGATAGAATTTAAATATGTGGCGCAGGCCTTGGCCTTGTTCATGGTGGTATTGACATGATGGCGACTGAACGAAGAGATTTTTGCGCGGATTCCCTTGGCAAGCCCCTCTTCTCCTAAATAGGTTCCCCAGGGCCAGGCGGCGATGGAAACGCGAATGGGATTATCAACGGCAAAAAGGCCCATCTCGCCATCCCCGATAAAGACGAGGGGTCGGATATAACCATGGGCCAGGTTATTGACCCGCATGACCTCTTTGCAGGTTTCGAGGATCACCTTCTTATCAAAAGGAATTGTCATGCCCAGGATATGGGCGGAATTGTAGAGACGATTGATATGTTCTTCGAGACGAAAAATTGCCGATTTTCCACCCTCGCATTCATAACAGCGAATCCCCTCAAAAACCCCCATGCTATAATGCAGGGTATGGGTCAGGACGTGGACCTGTGCCTTGTCCCAATCGACAAACTTTCCATCCATCCATATCTTTTTTGTTTTGATCACAATGGATTCCTAAATTTTTTTATCAAAAATTCTCTGAATATTTTCCTTAAATGGCGCCCTGACCACCCCTTTTTCAGTCACGATAGCCGTGATCAACTCTGCAGGGGTGACATCAAAGGCGGGATTACTTACTTTAATATCTCCCGGAGACACTTGTTGTCTACCGAAATTTATGACCTCCTCGATAGGGCGTTCTTCAATGGGGATGGCAGGACCATCGGGAGTTTTGATGTCGATGGTGGAGAGTGGGGCGGCGACGTAAAAAGGGATGTCGTGTCGATGGGCCAATACGGCGACCATGTAAGTTCCGATCTTGTTGGCGACATCACCATTGGCCGCGATACGATCAGCCCCCACAACAACGCAACTGATACCGCCTTTTTTCATAAAAAAACCGGCCATATTATCCGTGATCAGACGGACGGGGACATGATTCTTTTTCAGTTCCCACGCCGTGAGTCGGGCCCCTTGAAGAAAGGGACGCGTTTCATCGGCGAAGACCTCTACGATTTTACCCTGCTCATGGGCGGTGTAGATAATCCCCAGGGCCGTACCGTATCCCCCCGTGGCGAGGGCCCCGGCATTGCAATGGGTGAGGACGGTAGCGCGAGGAGGGAGGAGTTCGGCGCCCCATTTTCCTATCTGTCGATTGGTGGCGATGTCCTCTTCGAGAATCGTCGCGGCCTCCATTTTAAGCCTTTGCTGGATTTCGGAAAGGGGGAGGTGACGATTTTTTTGACAAAAACGCTTCATTCTCTCGGTCGCCCATTTCAGATTGACGGCCGTGGGGCGTGTGGCATCGAGGACATCGCAGATTTTTTCGATCTTTTCAAAAAAATCAGTGAAATTTTTGGCGTCAATCCCCAAGGCTCCCAGCGCCACGCCCATGGCCGCTGTAACTCCAATGGCAGGCGCCCCGCGGACCACCATATTTTTTATGGCGCTGGCGATTTGCTGGTAATCTTCACAGACGACATAGCTTTCTTCCAAAGGCAATTTTCTTTGGTCGATGAGATGGACCTTGTCATTTTTCCATTCGATGGTTTTGAAAGATTGGAACATTACGTTTCCTTTATTTCAATTTTTTCGCAATAAGTTCATTCAATAACTTTGGATTGGCCTTCCCCTTACTTGCCTTCATGATCTGACCCACAAAAAAACCCATCAATTTTCCGTCACCTTTTTTTAGCCTCTCAAATTCATCCGGGTGATTTTTGAGGACCTCATTAATGAGGAGCTCCAAGGAATCTGTGTCGGATACCTGGGCGAGGCCAAGATCCTGGACGATTTTTTCAGGGTCTTCTCCACTCTCCATCATTTTTGAAAAGACCTCTTTGCCGGCATTGGTGCTGATCGTCCCCTGGTTGATGATTTGAAGAAGTTTTGTGAAAAGTTTGGTGTCTATTTTTGATTGATGGATTTCGATATCCCTGTTTTTGAGCTCCCTTAAAAGCTCCGTCATGATCCAGTTGCTGATTTTTTTCGGTTCGTTATAAAGGCGGACGCAGGCCTCAAAAAAATCGGCCAGCGATTGGCTCTGGATCAGCAAGGAGGCATCGTATTCGGGGAGCTTGTATTGATTCATAAAACGGGTTTGTTTGACCGCAGGCAGTTCTGGCAGACAGCCCCTGATCTTGTTGATCCATTCATCATCCACGATGAGGGGAAGAAGGTCGGGATCGGGAAAGTAGCGATAATCATGGGCCTCTTCCTTGCCGCGCATAGATTCTGTTATGTTTTTTTCACTATTCCAGAGTCTTGTTTCTTGAATGACCTTTTGACCCTCCCGAATCCGGGTG
>MGSF01000063.1:0-14576 GCA_001798715.1 Deltaproteobacteria bacterium RIFCSPLOWO2_02_FULL_50_16
TACATCACCCCCGTTCCGGGAGGCGTTGGCCCCATGACCATCACCATGCTCCTATGGAACACCTTAGAGGGAGCCAAGCGTTCGTGAGTCCGCAACATACCTTATTCTATGACATCCAAAAAAAGATGGGGGCCCGATTCGTCGATTTCGCGGGCTGGGAGATGCCTGTTTATTACTCCAGCATTACCGAGGAACATCAGGCTGTTCGCCAATGCGCCGGTCTTTTCGATACAAGTCACATGGGTCAATTTCTCATGACAGGGTCACAGGCCGAATCGGCCCTTCAGCATCTCACTCCCAACAACATAAAACGTCTCCAGTCGGGCCAGTGTCAGTATTCAGCCTTTCTCAATGAAAATGGCATGTTTATTGATGACATCATCCTTTATAAATACCATTCCGAGAAGTTCTTTATCTGCGTCAATGCCTGCAATACGGAAAAAGATTTTCGGTGGGTGAAAGATCATCTGAAGGGCAATGCCATCGTCCAGGATGTCAGTCGGGATTATGCCCTTCTGGCCCTTCAGGGACCTCAGGCGGAATCCATCATCCGATCTTTAACCCCTGATCCCCAATCCCTCAAAGGCTTTCACTTTATGGAGACCCAGATCGGCGGGATCCCTCTCCTGATCTCCCGGACAGGATATACCGGAGAGGATGGTTTTGAGATATATATTCCCACCTCCTCTCCCAATACCGCTTCCCTTTGGTCCATCATTTTAGAGAAAGGTCAACCCCTGGGACTTCGTCCCGCCGGCCTTGGGGCCCGCGACACCCTGCGTTTGGAAGCCGCCTACTCCCTTTATGGTCATGAAATCAACGACCAGACCACTCCATGGGAGGCCCAACTGGGCTGGATCGTTAAAATGAACGGGGATGATTTCATCGGCAAGAAGGCCCTCGAACAGGCCCGCGAAAAAGGACTCAAGAAGATCCGTATTGGGATCGAGATGAGTGAAAAAGGTATTGCCCGACAGGATTATCCTATCGAATACGAAGGTAGAATAGTGGGAAAAATCACGAGCGGGACTCTATCGCCAACTCTTTTAAAGGCCATTGCCATTGGTTATATCGATCCAAAATTTTCTGCACCCGGGACAAAAATTCACATTGACATTCGAGGCAAAAAGAGGAATGCAAACATTGTCTCCTTACCATTCTACAAGAGAGAAATTTAGAGAGTAACATTACCCCATAAGGAGGAAGATCAATGTTAATTCCTGAAGATCTGAAATATTCTGAAGAACACGAATGGGTTAAAGTCAATGGCAACATGGCCACCATCGGCATCACTGATTATGCCCAAGATCAATTAGGAGAAATCGTTTATGTCGAACTCCCCGCAGAGGGTGAACGGTTTTCCAAAGCAGACGCCTTCGGGTCTGTCGAATCTGTCAAATCCGTCAATGACATCTTCTCTCCCCTCACGGGTCGAGTCGCTGAAATCAATGACCCCCTAGTCGACAGTCCTGAAACCATCAACGAAGAGCCCTATGGCGAAGGCTGGATGATCAAAATCGAGATGGCAAACAAAAAAGAACTTGAAGACCTGATGTCCGCGGATGAATATGAGGTTTATATCAGCGAAGAGACCAAGTGAGATACCTTCCACACACACAAGCCGACATTCACAAGATGCTACAGGAAATTGGGGTCGATGGCCTTGAGACCCTTTTTCAATCCATCCCCCAAGACCTCCGATTAAAAAAAAACCTCAATCTCCCCCCTCCTTTGGATGAAGAGGAACTAAGACATCATATAACACGCCTTTCACAAAAAAATATTATCGATTCATCGTGGATCTCATTTTTGGGGGCCGGGGCCTATGCCCATACCATTCCCAGTGCCACACTCAGTGTGGCCAGCCGTTCCGAATTTGTGACGGCCTACACCCCCTACCAGGCTGAGGTTTCGCAGGGCAATCTCCAGGCCTTTTTTGAATATCAAACGATGATCGCCGACATTTTTGATATGGAAATTGCCAATGCCTCCCTTTATGACGGGAGCACAGCAACGGCTGAGGCCGTCCTTATGGCCCAGCGTCTCAGTAAAAAAAATACGGCCTTAATCGCCGATTCTCTCCACCCCGAATACAAGGCCGTCATGAAAACCTATCTCAAAAATCTCAATATTGAAGTGATCGAGATCCCCTCTTCAGAAACTGGGACCGTCGATCGCGAGCTCCTCAAAAAATCCCTTGGTGACAATGTCTGCTGTTTTGTCGGCGCTTCTCCCAATTTCTTTGGAATCTTAGAAGACTTTTCCGACGTCGCTCAATGTCTCCACGAAAAAAACGCCTTGCTCATCACCACCACCCCCGAACCCCTGGCCCTTGGCCTGGCCAAATCTCCGGGGTCCATGGGGGCCGATATTGCCGTGGGTGAAGGGCGCTCTTTTGGCATCGGTCTCCAGTTTGGCGGTCCTTCCCTGGGTCTTTTCACCACAAAAAAGCAGTATGTCCGACAGGTCCCGGGACGTCTTGTCGGAGAAACCGTCGACCATAAGGGACAGCGCGGTTTTGTCATCACCTGCGCCACACGCGAACAGCACATCCGCCGGGAAAAGGCCACTTCAAACATATGTACCAATGTCGCCCTCTGCACCCTTTATGCCGCCATTACCTTGGCCCTTTGGGGAAAAGAGGGTTTTCAAGATATCTCCAAGATCAATTGGGTACGTGCCGAAAAGATGAAACAGCTCTTAACATCCATTAAAGGTGTTCGTCTTCCCTACTCCTCCCCTACTTTTAATGAATTTGTCGTCGAACTCCCCACACAGGCAAAAAAGATCATTCATGCAATGAGGAAGGAAAATATCCTGATGGGGGTCCCCCTACACACCTGGTATCCTGACAGGGAAAATCAGCTTCTCATGTGTGTCACTGAAAAACACAATGAAGAAGCCCTTCAAAAGACGGCACAGACCCTCAAGAGGTTTTTGTGAGAAAAGAACTCCTTCTCTTTGAAAAAAGTTCGCCGGGACGCCGGGGCGCCTCCCTCCCCTCCCTTTCCCCTGAAGAACAAGGGCGTTTAAAATTATTCCCCAAGGATCTTCGACGCACCCTCCCTCCCCCGTTACCCGAATTGTCCGAGCCCGAGGTTGTCCGTCACTTTACGCGCCTGTCCCAATGGAATTATTCCATTGATACAAATTTCTATCCCCTGGGATCCTGCACCATGAAATACAACCCCAAGATCAATGAAGAAATGGCACGCCTTTCCGGCTGGGTCAACTCTCATCCCTATCAACCTGAAGAAACGATACAGGGATCCTTGCAGCTCCTCTACGAGCTGGAACATTATCTCGCCGAAATTACAGGAATGGATGCCTTAAGCCTCCAACCCGCTGCAGGGGCCCACGGAGAGCTTACCGGAATTCTCATGATCCGTGCCTATCATCAATCGCGGGGGAGACCACGATCCAAAATCCTTATCCCGGATACGGCCCATGGAACCAATCCTGCCAGTTCCACAATGGCCAATTATCAGACAATCCAAATCAAGAGTTCCACGGAGGGCCGCCTGTCTCCCCGCGATGTTGCCGCGGCGATGGACGACGAGGTCGCCGCCCTCATGCTGACCAATCCCAACACCCTGGGACTTTTTGAGACTCATATTAAGGAAATCTGCGACATCGTCCACAAGAAGGGCGGGCTCGTCTACTGCGATGGAGCCAATCTCAACGCCATCATGGGAAAAACAAGGGTGGGAGACATAGGCGTGGATGTCCTCCACATCAATCTTCACAAGACCTTCACCACACCCCATGGGGGGGGCGGTCCGGGGGCCGGGCCTGTGGGCGTCAAAGCCATTCTAAAACCCTTTCTGCCAACGCCCCTTATTGAAAAGAGAGGGGAGGTCTTTTCTCTGAATTATAATCAACCGAAATCCATCGGCAAGGTTCAGGCCTTTTATGGGAACTTTGGTATCCTGGTACGGGCCTATACCTACATCCGTGAAATGGGGCCGGAAGGACTCAAGAGGGTCTCCGAACTCGCCGTCTTGAACGCCAATTATATCAGAAAAAAACTGGAAGGGACCTTTGACATCCCCTTCGGTCAGGACATCCTTCACGAAGTGATCATAAGCGACAAAACCCTCAAGGGAACCGATGTCAAGACCCTGGATTTTGCCAAGCGAATCATCGACTATGGAATGCACCCCCCCACCATCTACTTTCCCCTCGTGGTTCCCGGGGCCTTCATGATAGAACCCACAGAAACGGAATCCATCGAGACCCTCGATCAGTTTTGCGAGGCGATGCTTTCCATCGCCAAGGAAGTTCAAGAAACCCCCGAGATCGTTCACAAGGCTCCTCATACAACCCGCGTCGGCCGCATCGATGAGGTCAAGGCCGCACGAGAATTGAGGCTGCGCTATTCTCACGATTCATCAAACAAATCTATAAATAAACCGTAAAGGTCCAGCTCATTCGCAAGAGCCCATCAGGGGCCAGGAGATTGTCAGGGGGGGCCGCGAACGGGGACGAGTCACGCACCGTCCTCAAGGCCTCTTTATCATAGAGGTCGAGGCCGGAAGAATTGATCACAAAGAGATTCTTTAAGACACCCGCTCGATCCACAGATACACCCAACACCACCTCCACCTGACCTCTTGAAATGATATTCGTGGCAAAGGACTGACGCAGTGAAGGAACGGGATTAAATGTCGTCTTGAAAATCTTCTTCAAACGGACAAAGTAAGTGATCTGGGGATAACGGTGAACATTGAGATAGGTAGAGGGACCTATCCTATAGTTGGGATAATAGTCCTCGGGGAGGTTATCCTCGATCTGCCATCCCTCATCTCCGGCATGGGTATGATTTTCCTTATATTTAAAAAATGGGGTGTCGAGGGCGTAGGCGGATTCCTGTCTTGACTTGGATTGTTTTGGGGCCTTTTTTCCTTGAGGGACAGAAGGCCGGGGCAGGGTCTTGGCCACCATTTCTTCATCCACTCGGCTGTCATAAAGACCCAAAAAATCGGCCTTGTCCGGGCGTTCCTGCCTTTCCGGAGGGTTAATATCGGCTATCTTCTTGTTCAACAACAAGACCTCCAAACCCTCCCTGTCCTCTGACTCAAGGGGAATTTTGACATTCAAAAGATACAAAAATGCGACATGCAAGAGGAGCGAGAGAATGAAAAAAAACAAAAGTATTCGATCGCGATTTTCCAAATCAACTCCTTCCGACACCTCATCGATTTCTATTCTTCAAAAAAGAAATCATCAAGACAAAAAAGAAAAACCCGCTTCCATACAGAAAATACCGGCCCAAATCCTCGCGGCTCCCCTGTAACAACCCCCATCCCATAAGTCCCAAAAGAGAGGCAAAAAAACCATAGATCAATTGATGCCCCAAGATATACAACTTTTTGGAAAGCCTCTCCACATCGGGGAGGTCAATCTTGACTTTTCCCTCATTGATTTTGGCAAGGGTCTTATAAATCTCCTGAGGCAGTTGAAGATAGGACATCCCCAGCTCTTTGGTGGCCGTAATGATGACCTCCGACAAAGACCGGTCCTGCAGGACAAATTTTTCGACATAGGGCAGGACGATTCCCGCAGGATTGAGGGCAGGATCCAAAGAGGCACAAACCCCTATCGCCAAAATAATCGCCCTCTCCAGGAGTATCCAGTCCTTGGGAACATGAAAGGAGCCCATGAGATCACGAAAGCTGATATTAAGCTTCCTGATCTCCAAGACATCTTCAAAATGCTTGAACTTGGTGATGTCTATTTTGCTCCAGTCGTCGATTTTGACATTGCGCAATTTGTCATAAAAATATTCAACCAGTCTGTCGATGGGTTCTTGGACGTCGGGACGGGCCACAAATCCCATCTCTCTCAAAGAAGCCGAGATCAATCGCGTATCCCTCTTGATCAATCCCTCGACAAATGAGGTCATACCTTGCCGCATCTGATCTGAAATGCGGGCGGTGGCTCCGAAATCCACCAAAACAATCTTGGCCTCATGTCCTGACTTGCCTTTTTGAATCAAGATATTGCCCGGATGGGGATCGGCATGATATACACCATCTATAAAAATTTGTTTGCAATAAGAATGAATGATTTTCGTCGCCACATCTCGTGTATCAATACCTAAGGCTCTGAGATTTGTCAGATGACTGACCTTTGTCCCCTCCATAAATTTTAAGGTCAAGATTTTCGATGTGGAATATTCCCAATAGACATCCGGAAAAAGAATGTCTTTTTCGGTTTTAAAATTTTCCCTCATCATCTCCAAATTTTTACCCTCATAGGCATAATCCAGCTCCTTTTGAACAATCTCGGCGATTTCCTGATACACCTCTTTTAAACCATAAGTCGGAAAAATGAGATGGAGGAGATAAAAAATGCGTCGTAAAATTCGAAGATCCTGGGAAACAATCTGATCAATCTCGGGATACTGCACTTTTACGGCCACCTTGGTGTCATCCTTTAAACGAGCCACATGAACCTGCCCCAGTGAGGCTGAGGCGATGGGCCTGGAATCAAAAGATTTGAAAACCTCTGTCGGCTTTTTCCCAAAATCCTTTAAGAAACGATCTTCAATAGCTGAATAAGGATGGGGAGGGACTGCATCTTGGAGACCCTGAAGACCTTCTGTAAAACTTTCTGGGAGAAAGGTCGTCATGATGGACAACATCTGACCCACCTTGATAAAAAGTCCCTTAAGATTTAAGATCGTCTTCTCAATCCGCCGAACATTTTTTTGATGAACTTTAAGGGTCTTCTCCCTCAAGCGATCTCGACCGACAATCAACCGAAAAATTCCCAGCCACCCATAGGAGTGGAGGATGACGAGCGTCGTGGTATAGGCCCGCAAAAGGCGGCCATAAGAAAAATCCATGGGGACCATCCTACCGGATCTTGATCCCAGAATCAAGCATAACTATCTGTTTTTATAAGAGTTTTCTAAAAACAAAAATAACACAACAAATACCCCCTTAAGGCGATAAGTCCCCGAATTCTATGGCACCACCACCCTCATCAACACCTCCTGGCAGGGGAGAAGAGGCCTCCTCTACCCCTTTTGATTTTGAGGATACCCGGGTCTGGGGAGACTTCTGCCCCTATCTCAATGAAAGCCTCCCTCCCGAGGAAAACCTCCTCGAATGCCCTCTCTACCAAAAACTAGACACCTATGAACACACCGAACCCCTCCCCCTCGTCTGTGAGGAGAAGGGCCTTTCAATGATGGACGATTTTTTTTCCATCGATCCCGAGAACTGTTACCTCTCAGACACCGAACCCATCCAACCGACACCCGAGACCCTTTTAAGCAATCTTCGCTTTGCCGTCATCAATCACTTTAGCGCTACCCATCTTCCGTCCGGTAATATTTTTACCACACAATTTATTGGCAACAGGCATTTCTATGTGGAAGAAGGCTCGAGTCTGGAACTCGGTCAACCCATCATCATCAATTCGGAAGGACGCATCGAATCAGGAAATATAAAAGTGAACGGTTATGCGGGAGTACGGGGGACTGTCCAGGTCACAACGATGCGAGGACACCATTATGAACATCCCAACCTGATTCGTCTCGAAGGCATCCGTTTTGACCGGGGGCACATACTGGTCAAAGTCGACATCCATGACGTCCTTGATTTCTTGACACCGGATTTTGTCATCGACTGGATTTTAAACAAAATCGGGGGGGGCCGGTTTGATCTTGAAATCAATGACAATGATGAAATCGACATCACTGATGCCCTCAAATCTATTTTCAATATTCCGGCAGGGGAAGATGTCACGTGGGAAAACTTCATCGCCGGCCTCCGTCAGGGCCTTTCCTTTCCTGAAATCGAATCCAGTTCGTGGAATGTCAGTGTGGCCGATATTGATCTGAATGCCATTGAAATAGGGGGCTATGCCCTCTTTGACGATCCATTGTATCGTGATCCCGTTGAATTGGTGGCCGCCGAAATCCCAAAAATCGATTTTTCTATCCAGGGAATTGAAAATGCCAATGTCACCCTCTACAACCCCCGATTGTGGACGGAGGACTGCCAGCATATTGCAGCCGCCGAGGCCATCGGCCTTTCCCTGCATCAACTGCGATGGGACTTTAATGCCCTGAGCGTCAATGGTTATGGACACCTCACCATTGACGGTGGCAAGGTTCAACTCCCTGGCCGGCTCAAACCCGAACCCGTCACCTTTCACCTCGAGGATGCCTCACCGCCCCTTTCTTCATTTGAATTTAATATCAACCCCCTGACAGGAGGGCACGTCCGCGCCACTGTCGGAATATCTGAAATCTGGAGTTATGGTGATGAATTCCAATTTCATGGCAAAGGCCAAGGAGAGGCCCTCTTAACCATTGACCCTGCAGGTCAGGCCTCGTTGAACAGCGAATGGTTTGCCGGATTGCATTCCGAGAGGGGAATGATGACCCGCAATATTGAAGGGGGGGCCCACCTCTTCTGCAATGCCAATATCACGAGTCCCGATCTCGGCAGCCGGATGATCAACATTCCCTTTGATTGTGTTTCCAACCGATCCTCTCTGGAATGGTTTAATGATGTCCCCCTTGGAGATCAGGAAGGGGCCCCCTTGGTGAGGGTCTCCAAATTCAGGGCCGATCAAATCCCCAATAACCCTCAGGCCTTTCATGGCGAGTTCAATTACTCCCCCGAGGAGATTCGACTCCATGTCGCCCAAGGGGGGCTCAATCATCATCTCAACATACCTCGTATCGCGACCACAACAAGACTTGAAATAACACCGACAAATGATCATGGCTATTTTCAGGGGCTCCAAATCTCCATTCGTGACAGGTTTGTCAAGATCGATTTGGATGTTGTCAGAAATCAGATTCAGTCGACATTAGAAAACAATTTTTTAAGTTCCCCCATGTTCAGTTCTGTCGAGGTGGATGGGATGTATGCCGAAATTGATTTGGGAGAAAATGAAGACAGTGAGGAAAGGGGCAATACCGTTGTGACCCCCAGAGATCCTGAAAAAAATCCTTATTTTCTCCGAACAAAGGCCAAGGGGCAATTGACCCTCGCCCGGTGGGGCATGACCTTTCCCATTGATAATGCCTCACTCAAGATCTCAAAACTGACCTACACCCAAAAAACAAGAAAAGTAACCCTATCGGGGGACATTTATCTCGCGCATCGCCTGGTCCCCAATGAGCTCCTTGAAGGCCTCCCCCTCCAAATGCTCACAGCCCAGGGAGAGGATCAGGAGATACTCGTCCGTTTCCACACGGACAATATTGTGATTGACCGCCAAGGACTCGTCATCCCCACCAATGCCCAAATCAGCGTTGTCGTCACAAAACCTTCAAAACCTCCCGAGGTCGAAAACGATCCCCATGAAGTCAAACATCCTTCTCTTTATCCTTTTTCTCCCCCCCTTTCTCCATCAGAACCCTACACACCTCAATCGTTATTACCCACGGACGTCTCCCTAGCCCCCATTGTCGAACCTCTCGTCCCTCTCCTCTTGAATGCCATCGAGAGAATCCGCGAATTTTCAATAGGAATACAACATGAACCCGGATATGCAGCCCTTGAGTGGGACCCCCCAAAAATCCCCATCCTCTATCCCGCCCTTCCCAGCAGTCTGTCCATGGAGTGGGAGGATCCGGGTTACTTCTTTTTCCGCATGAGGACGAGGCCTTCGCCCGAAACCTCTCGCGAGAGTTTTGATCAGTTGTATTTCCGTATGAGGAAGGCCGCCCGTGTGTGTCTCAATATTTACCACGGTGATAAACCCAATCATCCTGGCGATCATGACGGCCATTGTATCACTCAACCCGATTTTCAGTGGGAAGGTTTCCACCTACGCACCGAGGATGGCCCCTTTCCGGAAAGCCATGACCCCTTTGGCGATTCAACTCCAACATACCGTCCCCGGGCCGGAGAACTTATTTTTCACTTCAAGGCCTTTTCAGACCAATCCTTGGCCGAGGTTATTCTAAACCGACTGGGTATTACTCATGAAGATTATGAAAAGGCCGGCATCCCTCTGAGAGGCGATCATCTCCTGATTCCTGTTGATTTTGCCGAATTTAAAAAATTATTTACTGTCGTCTGGCCCAAAATCGTGGACCGCCTTTTTCCCTCCGGAAAAACAGGGGAGGAAGAATCATCGGTCAGAATGACAAGCAGGCTTCCTTTAGAAACGGCTGAAATCCCCTTCAACATCGATGCCAATGTCAATCTCCAAGAAGTGGCCTCCGTTTGTCTCGCCCCTTTGGACGAATCCAGAGACACAGGAAAACCCCACGCCCATATCGGCTTTCAACCGGCCCCTCATTCCCGTGTCCAGTTAAAACGCCCCGCACAGGCCCTCAATCGCTTGAGCATTGGCCCCTTAACCATCGACACCCTGTCCCTCGATCCCGACATCACCCACTCCCCCCTCCCGGGGGCCGCCACCCATTCTGGAGATCAGGACGTCTCTTTCCGTGGGATCACGATCGAAGAGGGCTATATTGAAAAAAATGGGGGGCGTATCGTCTTCTATCCCTCCCACTCTCAAGAGCCTCCCACAGAACATTTTCCCCTCCAAATAGGCCACATTGACTTTCGCTTCCGTGACTTTGAGGGTTCCGTCACAGGATACAAGGTCCATCACGGATACATCGACACGGGCCTCCAACCTCGGTTTGGAGTCCCGGCCTTGACATTGGGTTCGGGCTTAAATGTCATCGATGATGTCACAGTGACAAGACACCTTCCTGATGGACGTACCGTGACGATGAAGGCAGCCCCACGTTTCCCAGAGGCCTATATCTCCTTTCTCCCCGGATATATGGCCATCGGTGCCGATGATGTGACCTCCCCCTATTTCTCCGTCGCTCATCATCACATGAGTCTTGATGGGATGACGAACATCAGGGCCAAAAAAGGTCAGGGGTTTATCCCTTTGAATTCCGACAATCCAGGGACCGATTTGACATCACTTTTTGATCCCAACGCCCCTTTTATTTTTCAGACGGAGGATTTCTCTTTTGAGGGTGGAGCGATGTCTCTTTTAGGAGAACATCTTTCTCTGGGCCACACAACCTCCATGAAAAATCTTATTCTGCGGGTCCAAAATGAAGATATGAGTTTTGAGGTCGAAGACCTTGACGCGACCTTAAAAGACCTTGCCCTCGAATTTATCCATAAACTGCCCCTGCCGAAGGATATGGTCATTCACAGTGCCCACCTGGATTATGTCCATCTTCAAAATGGTTCTCTGGCCGATTCCTCTTTTGTCAATGGCAATCTTCTCCTCCAAGGCCACGCCTCCCTGACAACCGAAGGGAGCATCGATTTTACCTATAAAGGGGTTCGTCTCCAATCTCCTTTCAAGATTCACATCCCTCATGTTTACAAAATGCGATCACAAGATCATAAGTTGGATGAATTTGTCTTTGAAGGGGCAGAGGCCGAATTTTACAATTACAGCGCATCTATTCGATTATTCAATGCCCTTTCCATCGACATCAAACCTCTAAAAGACAGGCCCACGACGCTTAAAGTGACTATTCCCTACGGTACTTTTAATTTTTCCAACCGGGGAACCGAACAACCCATTGTTGATTTTCCTGTCATCAACATAGAAGGACAGGCCTTGGGTCGAGGAGAGGCCGACATTTCTACAGGGAAGACCCGAGTCAATCTCAGCTACCCAGCAATGCGTTCTCAAGGAGAAACCACAATGGGCTTGACGATTATTGACGGACCAGGAGGGCTAAAAATCAGGGTTCCCGTTTATCAGATGGAGGGTAAAGCCCTCATGCAAAAGCCGGAGATTCACATGAAATCCCGCTCCGGAGTGACTCCATAAAAATCTGTGATTTCAATATTTTATTGAGATGATAGTGGATAAAATTATGAAGGATTTTTCGAAATTGGACAGCAGTATGCTTTTCAATCTCCCGAGGTGATCCCTGATCAAAAGAATCCATAAAGGCCATAAACTCAAGAACGTCATGACCCCTAAGGACATCGCTCATCTTTCCTGAAACATAGCATGGAGGACAGAGGACTCCGCCCTCCCAATAAACAAATTGATAGTCACAATCATCCTCGATCGCAGCATGACACTTGATACAATGTCTGAATTCAGGGCCAATCCCGGCCAAAGTCAACAAACGAAATTCATACCATCGTAATAAAAAAGGAAGGGGAAGAGAGTGATTGTTTATTTTCTGCAAAATATTGAGCAGCAACAAATATTTCTCAAAATTGGGATCCCTTTCATGAACGAGCTCGTCCATCAATTCAAGGCAGTAACAGGATCCCACTATAGAATAGATATCGCGATAAATATGGAACAATGGAATTTTAATCGCGGCCTTTTCCAGCAGTATCAGTGAAGAATGAGGACGTTCACGAAATTGAAATTCGAGAATATTAAAAGGCTGCAAGACGGATCCAAATCTCTTGAGACTCTTTTTGCCATAACGGGCCAAACCCGCCACTTTTCCCATCCGAGGAGTGAGAAGTGTGACGATTTGGTCCGATTCTCGAAAAGTGAGGGTTTTGAGGACAATACCCTCAGTGGTTTGAATCATATTACTGCTTACTGCGAAGAAAGATAGGCCGCCAAGATAACTAAAAAAACAGCCACAAGGGCCGCGACAATATATCTTGTCTTTTCTCCCCACTTCAAAAAGGAAATCGACGAGACCGAGGTGTCATGATTTTTGATGGCCTGATTCTGAAGATCATACCGCAACATGATATCATTAAAATCCAACCCTACAAAGTGGGCATAGGCCTTGAGAAAACCCCTGACAAAGACATGTCCCGGAAGCCTTTCGTAATTATCTATTTCGAGGGCCGCCAAAAAGTTGATATGAATTTTGGTCTCCCTTGAAATCTCTTCCAGGCTCACCTTGCGCAATTCACGCTCTCGGCGGAGGTATTGGCCCAAGGTTTCGCCTGTGGACGAATCAATATCTTGATTATCTGAGCTTAACATCATCAAAATGCGATAAGGTCTTGAAAACTTTTAGACGAGCCTGGATCTCTTCTTTCGTCAATCGTTTCAAGCGGTTACAACTAAATTCCTGCACATTAAACGAGGCCATGGTACTCCCCACAATGACGGCCTGCTTCAGCGTACCCTCTTCCAACCCCCCTCCACAATGTGAAAGATACCCCATAAATCCCCCGGCAAAACTGTCACCCGCCCCCGTGGGATCGTACACCTCTTCGAGAGGGAGACCGGGGGATGAAAAGAATCTCTCTCCCTGATAGAGGAGGGCCCCATATTCCCCTTGTTTGATCACAAGGACCTTAGGACCCCAAGAACATATTTTCTTGGCCGCCTTGACAAGATTGGACTCCTGCGACAATTGGCGGACCTCCGCATCATTCACAATGACAATATCCACTCGAGAAAGGGTCTTTTTCAAATCTTCACGAGCCCCTTTAATCCAAAAATTCATCGTATCTAAAGCAACAATTTTTGGATTCTTCACCTGATCCAAAACACGCCCCTGCAATACAGGATGGATATTCCCCAAAAAGACATACGGAATATTTTTAAAAGAATCCGGTATTTGAGGCACAAAGTCTTCCAAGACATTGAGATGGGTCTCCAATGTCTCGGCAACATTGAGATCAAACCCATACCGGCCCTTCCATCGAAAAGTTTTTCCCCTCTGGACTTGCAGGCCTTTTGTATCAATGTTTTTTTCCCTAAACAGATCTAAGTGAGACTGTGGAAAATCCTCACCCACAACAGCCACCAAATGAACATCAGCCAAAATACGGGCCGCCATAGAAAAATGCGTCGCCGACCCTCCCAATATTTCATCTTCTTTTCCAAAAGGAGTTTCCACTGAGTCCAGAGCGACTGTTCCGACAACAAGGATGCTCATAACTATCCTTTCTCAAAATATTTTCCAACAATCAAGCTGAGCCTTTTCATAGTTTCTTTAGAGAGACACTGTCGATCTGTAATAATCGAATTTTTTAAGGCCTGATGACAATCACAAGGAGACCTCTCCTCAATAAGCAAAACAATATTCTTAATAACCTTTTTGGCCAATGCGACATTTTTTCTCAAAACTTCTAGAATCGCATCTACGGTCACATCGTCATGGGTCTCATGCCAGCAATCATAATCAGTAGACAAAGCGAGTGTGGCATAACAAATCTCGGCCTCTCGCGCCAGTTTGGCTTCCTGTAAATTAGTCATTCCTATCACATCGGCCCCCCACTGGCGATACAAATTAGACTCCGCTCGAGTAGAAAATTGGGGGCCTTCCATACACACATAAGTACCCTCTGCATGAACGCGAGCCTCCGCCTTTTGAGCAGCCCTGAGGAGGGATTGCCGCAAAGAGGGACATAACGGATCGGCAAAGGATATATGGGCCACAATACCATCTTCAAAAAATGTCGAGGAGCGGCCATAGGTTCTGTCAATAAACTGATCAACGACCACCACATGACCCGGTTCTATTTCCTCTTTCAAACTTCCCACAGCACTGATGGCCAAAATAGCCCCGACACCCAATTGTTTCATCCCATAAATATTAGCCCGATAATTGATTTGGGAGGGATTGATGTGATGACCGCGTCCATGGCGGGGCAAAAATACAACCTTATGCC
>MGSF01000063.1:14592-16954 GCA_001798715.1 Deltaproteobacteria bacterium RIFCSPLOWO2_02_FULL_50_16
CATGTATTTGTCCGAAGGCCGACCAAAGGGGGTCTTGATCTCCACCTCTTTTTCCACCTCCAACCCCTCTATCTGATACAGCCCGCTCCCCCCAATCACCCCAAGGTATCTATCTTTCATATTGAGATCCATTTTTTTCTAGTAACCTCTCAAAAAGGCCCAGAGGTTACTCCTATTTGTAAATGATACAATGAGGCTTTGTCTTCTTATACCCCTCAATCAGCCCCGTCGCCAGACACAGGGACTTTTTGAGATTGTCTAATTTGTCCTTCTGACACCGGCAAATAATCCCCAACCATCGATCATAGTAGAGTTGCCTTTTTTTCATGGCCTTGAGGATCTTGTCCTGAAACCGGTTGGGGATGCGGGCCCATTCATCAATATCAATCGAAAGGTGTCTGATTTTTTCATAATAATACTCGTCGGCCAGTGTAAAATTCTTTTCACTACAATCGACGATGGCATTCTCATCAAAAACGTCCGCCGAAAGATTCCAAGAAATAAATAAAATCACGAAAAAGAAAACCAGTGAAAGCCTTTTCATTCAAACCCCCTTATGGACTGGTCAGGAGCAAAAAACGGTCCCCCTGTTGTGATGACATCCCGCGGTATCAGTTGACGCCGCGCGGCCAATTGTCCGCACGCCCCACCGATATCCCGCCCCTTGCTCCAGCGAATGTTGATCTGCAAATCCTTGCCCGCCAAATACCGCGAAATCGCCTCGATCCCCTCTTCCGTGGGACGCTGATAAGGACTCCCCGGAAACTCGTTATAAGGGATTAGATTAATTTTGCAAGGAAGTCCTGATAATAATTTTACTAGGCGCCTCGCGTCCTCCATCGTATCATTGATGCCTCCCAACAAAACATATTCAAAGGTGACTCTCTTGCGGCTTTCCTGAGAATACTGCCGACAGGCGGCCAACAATTCTTCAAGGGGATATTTGCGATTGATCGGCATGATCTGGTCGCGAAGGTCATTGGTAGTGGCATTGAGGGAGACTGCGAGTTTGACCTTGCTCCTCCGGGCAAATTTTAAAATGCCAGGCACAAATCCAGAGGTCGAGACCGTAATCCGTCTCTGGGCGAGGGCAAAACCATTGGGATCCACCAGGTGATCCACGGCCATCATGACATTGTCAAAATTATGGAAGGGCTCCCCCATCCCCATAAAAACCACATTGGTCAATTTCTGATGGGCCTCCAACCGGCCCTGGCCAGAGAGGACCTGCCCCAGGATTTCGGAGGGGAGCAAGTGGCGTTTGAGTTTCATTTGGGCGGTATGACAAAAGGTACACCCGATGGCACAACCCACCTGAGAGGAGACGCAGAGCGTAAGTCTCTTGGGCCCATCGCACCTCGCAACGCGCCTCAGGCGCTCCAAGCGCACCTGAGCTCCGTGAAGGTGCCGGTGTCCCTGACCAGAGGTCAGGGACCCTTGAAGCATCAGAGATGCGTAGGGCTCCAGGGTCCCATCGCTCTGCCGCTGGGACTCATCGCCTCTCCGGTGCTCCAGGGTCCCAGCGCTCTGTCGATGGGAATGGTAGACAAGAACGGACTCGATCAAGGACCCATCGGCCAAGGTAAAGAGAAACTTTTTTGACCCATCATGGGAGTTCTGGACCTCCTGAGAGGAGGGAATCTCGTGGCTAAAGTTTTTCTTTAATGTTTGACGTAAAGCATTTGAAATGTTTGACATTTCTTCAAAAGACATCGCCTTCTTATCATAGAGCCAATTCACAATCTGGGTGGCATTGTACTTTTTGAAGTCATGGTCTATAAGCCAATTTTCCAATTGGGTCTGACTGAGATTTTTGATATCCTGCATGGGCAGACACTATACCGACGACAGTAGACCTTGACAATCGAGAAATTGATGATAAATTCCAGCAGCTTAAATGCAGGGGACTAATGATTTTTCCTCACTGGCAAACATGTCTATGTTGGGTCAGTGGGGATGTAGCTCAGCTGGGAGAGCACCACAATGGCATTGTGGGGGTCGTGGGTTCGATTCCCATCATCTCCACTGACCCAATATATGAATGCCAGCAGGGTGAGGAAAAATCATAGCCAATCGTTCGATTCCCATCGTCTCCACATATTGTCATCGGGGATGAAGTTCGAACATATTATCGCGACAATTTCTATAGCGAAAATTTAAATCCTGCGCGGGGAGACGGGTCCGCCTAAGGCGGATTCTGAATGGAATGGGAAAAGCCCGATGTGAGACACGAGCGCCGGCAATCGAATGGATGACCCTTCGGCGCAGCTCAGGGCAGGCCCGGCGACCCGATGTCGCAAACCGCCCGCCACTTCGACTCGCTCCGCTCGCTTAGTGTCATGCGGTTTGCAGTACCGTGGTT
>MGSF01000064.1:0-705 GCA_001798715.1 Deltaproteobacteria bacterium RIFCSPLOWO2_02_FULL_50_16
GAGGAAGAAACCATTGTAGGTTTCTCCTTTGGAGAAAGGCATGCGCCTCCTTGTCGTCCACAAAAAGAGCCTCTATCAAAAATTTGTCCTCGACAAAAATGACCAGCGTATCGCCAAACTGGTTCGAGAGCGGGACCTCTCCGCCAAGAGGATTCATGCCGCCCACGTCTTTCACACGAAGGCCCTTGAAAGCGTAAAAAAAGACCTCGAGGAACTTGGGATCGATTACAAATTGGTCTGTCGTGATCTAACTTATACGGTCAAGGGCTATGACCTCATCCTCTCGATAGGCGGTGACGGTACCTTTCTGGAGGCCTCCCATCATGCCGTCGACATCCCCCTTCTGGGAATCAATTCTTCTCCGCGCTACAGCGTCGGTTATTTTTGCCGGACAACTCCAAAAGATCTAAAAAGATTCTTAAAAAAATTTCTTAAAAACCGAAGGGTCAAAAAACTACAACGCCTGTGCTTAACCCTCAATGGAAAAACCTGCCCCTCCCTGACCTTGAACGAAATTTTGATCACGAATATCCACCCGGCGGGGACCTCGCGTTACATCCTGAAAATCGGCAAAAATCAGGAGGAACATAAAAGCTCCGGGATCTGGGTCGCCCCGGCCGCGGGATCGACGGCGGCCCTCTGCTCGGCGGGAGGCCACAAACTCCCCCTTCAATCCCAACGCTATCAATACGTCGTCCGCGAGCC
>MGSF01000064.1:875-1186 GCA_001798715.1 Deltaproteobacteria bacterium RIFCSPLOWO2_02_FULL_50_16
AACCATCCAACAGTCCAAAAAACCCCTCTTGATGGTGTGGTGAATTATTTCCCCAAAATGGTGAGGACCTCGCCGGCAATCTCCTCGATGGCCTTGTTGGTCACATTGATCGTGGGAATATTGCCCAAATCCTCGTAGACCTTTTTGGCATAT
This sequence comes from Deltaproteobacteria bacterium RIFCSPLOWO2_02_FULL_50_16, assembly GCA_001798715.1. Lineage (GTDB taxonomy): Bacteria > UBA10199 > UBA10199 > 2-02-FULL-50-16 > 2-02-FULL-50-16 > 2-02-FULL-50-16. The sequence continues at coordinate 1,029 of MGSF01000064.1, forward strand.
TCAATTTCCTTGTTGATATGATCGATCTGGGCATAGTCCTCCGTCAAAGGCCGGCCCAGATTGGTCAGGCGTGCCTCGCGGCGATTGGACAGGATCTCGGGACTGACCAAAAGACCCACTAGTTTTTCCCTGTCCGTCTCCATGAGCAACTTGGGCGG
>MGSF01000064.1:1203-2497 GCA_001798715.1 Deltaproteobacteria bacterium RIFCSPLOWO2_02_FULL_50_16
TGGGAATATTGGCCACCTTAAAACCGCGGAAGGCCAGAAAAACGGAGAGCGGTGTCTTGGAGCATCGTGAAATCCCCAGCAAAATAATGTCGGCCTCCTCCAGGGTCTCCAAACCCAGCCCATCATCATGATGGACGGTGTATTCGATCGCGCGATTACGTCTGAAAAAATCCTCCGTCAGGCGGTATTTTTGTCCGGGCTGATCGGAGGGCGCCATGTGAAAGGCCTGAGTCAGCTGATCCATCATCGGCCCCATCACATCAAAGACCGGAATCCCCACCCTCTCAGCCAATTCACCCATCAATCTCCTCAGATCCGCCGAAACAAATGTGTAAACAATCAGCCCCCTCTCTTCGCTCACTTCCAAAATAAAATTGCGGATGGATTCCGGCGTCGTCATGTGACGTTTTCGGATGATTTTCACATTTTCCCGGTTGAACTGTCGAACGGCCGCCACGGCGATATTGACGGACAAATCACTCGTGGCGTCTGAAACGGCATAGATCGAAAACTCTTCCAGCCCTTTTGAATCAGCCATAGAACTCCCCCAACATTCTAATCCCCTGACGAGAGGACTTTGAGATCCCTCTTAAACTCAGGTGTCTCGATGGTTTCCAATTTTACCCCAATCTTGTCCAGTCGTTTGCCCGCCTTGTCAAAATTCCCCTGGGCTCGAAACAAATGCGTCCCAATGAGCTCAAAATCCTCCCGAAACCGGCCCAAATCCCCCGTGATCTGGGCGACATTCGCGATCACATCACGAATCCCCTCCTGGATCTTCATCCCCTTGAGTCCCAATAAGATGGTATTGAGATAGATGTAAAAATTATTGGGAGAGACGGGAATGACACGCCTCTGCATGGCATAGGCTGTCAACGGGGAGCGCTCCTCGTCGACCTCCTCGCCTTTGACAATCGTTTCGTAGTAAATGTTTTCAGCGGGAATATACATGAGGGCAAAGTCAAAGGTGTTTTCATCAGGACGGATATATTTCTTGGCAATCGCATCGATATGTCTTTTGACATCCGTATAAAATTGTTTGGTGAGCGTCTTCTTTTCCAGCTCATCGGTCGCTGCAACGAGGCGTCTAAAATTTTCCAGGGGAAATTTGGAATCGACGGGGACAAGATAATCTCCCAGGCAAATGACCGCATCCACGACTTCATTATTTTTAAAAGAATATTGGGTTTTATAATGCTCCTTAGGCAACACCTGGGAGAGAAGATCCCCCAAAAAAAGCTCTCCTAGTCCCCCACGTAATTTTGGAGACTTCAAAATCTCCTGCAGGGAAGCA
>MGSF01000064.1:2533-5059 GCA_001798715.1 Deltaproteobacteria bacterium RIFCSPLOWO2_02_FULL_50_16
TCCTCCATTTTCCCCAAGCGGTTGTGGAGCTCCCCCACAGTTCGGGCGGCATTATCCAAACGGTCGCCAATGGTCTTATGAGTCTCCTGCATCACCTGGGAGTGGGAGCTCAATTGTTCCCGAATGGTTTTATTGAGACTTTCTATCTGGTTTTGCAGCAAAAGGAGCGAGGCAGTAGGCGCCTCCCTTGGACAATGCCTCCAAAGATAAAAGAACCCCCCTCCCAAGAGAAAGGAGACAATCATAAGGAGGATCCAGAAAAGAATCGACATGTCTTTCTCCAATGGGGCGGCATCATAGACAAGTCGATAGGGAAATGCAATTTTATTTGCCTCCCTCCCTCGCCCCCATGATAATATCCCCCCATGGCCAAGATCAAGATCTACACTGCCTCGTACTGTCCCTACTGCCGGGCGGCCAAGGCCCTGCTGGACGGCAAGAAAATAGCCTATGAAGAGATTGACGTCACCGATGACAAGAAATTTAAGGCCCTCATTAAACGGACGGGGTGGAAGACAGTCCCCCAGATCTTTATCAATAATGAGCTTGTTGGCGGGTTTCAGGAACTTCAGGCCCTTGAGGAAAAGGGCGGTCTGGATAAAAAACTCAAAAGTGCTTAGGCGGGGACATCCCCTTGTTGGCGGGCATTTCCCCGGGCAAGGACACTACTCAGACTATATCCCTCGTCCCCGTCCTCTGAAGAACTATCTCCATTGTTGGCACCCTGTCCCCGCCGCGCGCGATAGAGGGCCAATTCCTGACGATTCATCCCCGTGGTCTCACCCGCTGGAATAAAGCCCGTCGGCTGATTGGCCCCGCCATTGACCAGGAGACGGGCCGAGGCGGTCATTTGCTGAAAAAGTTCTTGGGCCTTTGCCTGCGGTCCCTCGGCCTCTGAGGCGTTGGCATGATAGAAAATCTGGACCCCTTGACCCATTCGCGTCACGGTCGCCTGAATAAAAGAAGTGAGGCTCGTGGCGATCGGCAACCCGTTTTGCTGGAGCCAGGCCATAGCCTCGGCCCGCGAGGCGAATTGTAAAACCTGTCCCCCCGCGGTCGCAAGAGAACCATCGGGCTGTCTCATCACCCCTGTCCCCAGAGGGGTCCCTGTCTGTCCCGTGAGTCCTGGATTGAGTGGTTTTCCACTCAAAACGGCCGTATAATCAGCACCGGGAAGAGGGAGTCCTTTTTGAAATCCAGTTCCCCCCGAGGAAAATTGTCCCCCCGTGGATCCCTCTCCTCCCCCCTGCTGTCCCGAGGGGAGTGAAGAACCGGAACCGGGCTGTGTCGTCTCCGGCCCTCGAGTCCCTTGAGTCCCTTCACCTCCACTACCATCCTGCGTCTCGGTACTGCCCTCTGTTGCAGGATCGGGTGCAGACTTTGGAATAGCAGCGGAACGCCCCTGCTGTGTTGCCAACAACTGCTGAGAGATCGAAGGACCTTCCGTAAAACCGGACTTTGACGCCGCATACCCTTCACCCTGGGCCTCTTCCCCCCCACCAGGATCATGGGCCTCCGGAGGGGCCTCATTGCCTTCAAGGGTTCCCCCGGATGGAGGGGGTGGGGGCGGCGGCAACGGAGGGGCCTTGGCCGGGGTTGTCTCTCCCCCTGAAACTGGCCCTGCAACCGCCTCGGCAAACTGCCGGCCTTTTTCTATGCCTTCACCAACTTCTGCCATAATTCATCCTCATTCCAAGTACACAAAACCTGGGTGTCCAACCCTTTATTCAGCAATACCGATGCCAAAAAAATGAAAATGACTGCATTTATTTATGTATTTAAATCACTGATATCAAACGGTTTTTTATAGAATTTCACCCCGTATAAAAAGGGCCCTGTGAATCAAGGTGGTGACTTCCCTCCCCAATTTGCCCCTTGGGGACCTCGAATAGGTGCTTCAGTACTTCACCCCCAGGAAGGGGACCTTTGAGAGGCGGTATCCGGCGGGATCGGAGTCGGAAACGACGGCGCAATGAGGCCAGACGTCTTTGAGTCTCAAGAAATCGCCTCCTCAATCCGTGACGCCTCGAAACCTCACGACAAAAGCGGTCGAGGATGCGGCCATGACTTTCAAAATCCTGACAGATCAAGGGGAGATCGATCCCCGCGGCAAAAGACTCGACGGCCAAGTCCTCCAATATTCCCAAACGGGCGATCCCCTGCATGCAGAGATCATCGGAAATAACAAGACCCTTATAACCCAAAGACTGTCGCAAGAGGGTCTGCAAAATCTTTTTCGAGAGGGTCGCAGGAGTGTGGTCATCCCACTGGGTATAGAGAACATGGGCCGGCATGATCATTGCCACGCGATGACGGATGGCCCTTTGAAAGGGGATAAGCTCCCTTTTCCTCATGAGGACCCGGGAAGTCGTCTCGACGGGCAAATCCAGGTGGGAATCCAGCTTCGTTCCTCCATGTCCCGGAAAGTGCTTGCCACAGGCCATCACCCCAGCCCCTTGCAAACCCTGAATGTATTCGGCCCCCATCGAGGCCACAATAGGGGGATCTTTCGAAAAAGAGCGATCC
>MGSF01000064.1:5204-5362 GCA_001798715.1 Deltaproteobacteria bacterium RIFCSPLOWO2_02_FULL_50_16
GGGGGAGGCAAACGAAAGACACGCCCCCCCTCATGATCGACCCCCACAAGCAAGGGGTGATCCTTAACAAGGGATTGTAATTCGTTGATCAAATCAATCAACTGAGGAATCGAAGAAATATTGCGCTTGAAAAGGATGACCCCCGCGGGTTGAAATGT
>MGSF01000065.1:0-13218 GCA_001798715.1 Deltaproteobacteria bacterium RIFCSPLOWO2_02_FULL_50_16
TCACATCCGTCCCCATCGACAAGATCGCCGTCATCGCAGGCCTCAACCCCTGCTTGCACAAAACTGTCGCCGCAGACGGCATCAAGACAAGTCGCCGTACAACCGTCCGTATTGTCCTGATTGCCATCATCACATTCTTCGCCTACATCCGGGTTCCCATCCCCACAACTTGACTCAATGGCCCCCATATCACAGGCCAGACTTCGCACATGGGCCAGCTGATCCGTGATCAATGGATTGCCCCCACTATCCTGACACCCCGCAGGGTCCCCGGCATTGAACACGGGACTCGTCACCAGGAGCGGAAAGTGACCCCTTCCCGGGATCTCGTTTCCCAAGCCGTCCAGGAGAAACTGAAAGACATCCAGTCCCGGATCTCCCGTCAAATTCCCCGTCAAATCGGAGGCCGGATCAAAGGTGCAGTCTGTTGAGTCTTCGATGAGATTGTAGCCCTGAGAGAGGACCTGCCCTTGACAGTCAGGACCGGTCCCTGAGGCAGCTGTATTATTGGCCATAATCACATGGTGGAGGGCCATGGCACCGCCACTACGAAAGACACCCCCACCATCGCCACCCGCAGAATTATTGGACAAGGTGCTATTAATCAATGTGATCGTTCCATTGTTTTGAAAAACCCCACCGCCATCATCCTGGGCGCTATTATTATTAAAGGTTGTATTGGTCACGATCAGCGTCCCGCCCCCCAGGACATAGATACCCCCTCCATCGCCCGAGGCCACCGTAATGCTGTTCCCCGAGAGCGTCGAATTATTGATCGTCACCGTCCCCCCGTCGACCACAATCGCGCCCCCCCTGACGGCCTCATTATCGGAGATCGTCGTGCGGTTGATAGACAATGTCCCATTGTCGTTATCGATACCACCCCCCGCCGCAGCAACGCCGGAACCCGTCAGGGAATTTCCAGAAATAAGGCAATCATTCATTGTCAACGTCCCCTGATTTTCAATGGCTCCGCCTGAAGTGGACGTCTCCCCTCCCGTGAGGGTCATATTTGAGAAAATAACCGTGACCCCCGAAGCAATATCAAAGACCCGGTCAATCTGGACGGCATCAACAATGGTATTGGCCGCACCCGCCCCCGTGATTTCCACATCATTTAAGACATCATAATCTCCTTGAGTATTCCCATTGCCGCTGCGTGTTGTGGTAAAAGTCCCTGCAAGGAGGGTGATCGTATCAGCGCCGCCCCCATCATTGGCCTCTTGAATGGCGGCCCTCAAGGTACAGTTACCTCCGGCCGTCGCGCAAATCCCATCGCCGACATCGTCGTCCACCTCATCGAAGACACTATCGACAATATAATCGGCGGCATGAACCCATGGAGTGTAAAGAAGGAACCCCAAGAAAAAGAGGATGGGAAAAAAATAAGCTGGGCGTTTTTGCACCGCAAGACCCCTTCGTATACCTACCTGAAGGCCCCCGTGAAGTAAAGCCCGGGGGCTTCAGAGATACTTCGGCCCCTTTAAAAAAAAGTTGCGCTCCTTCTTATGAATCTAATACCCTAGTTTTATTGATTTTTCCAAAGATCCACAAAAGGAGGAAAATTCAGTGAAAGACAAAATCACACTTATCCGCGGTGATATCACCCAGCAGGAGGTGGAGGTCCTCGTCAATGCGGCCAATGCCCATCTGGCCGGCGGCGGGGGTGTCGATGGGGCCATCCATCACGCCGGGGGGGCCGCCATCATGAAGGAACTCAAGGAAAAATACCGGGGTTGTCCCACGGGCTCCGCCGTCATCACGAGGGCCGGGAACCTTCGGGCACGGTATGTCATCCACGCCGTCGGTCCCCGATGGCAGGGGGGAAACAAAGGCGAGCCCACGCTCCTCGCCTCGGCCTATCGGACAAGTCTCGCGCTCGCCCAACAATACGGCTGCCAAACCATCGCCTTTCCCTCGATCAGCACGGGCATCTATGGCTATCCCGTGGAGGAAGGAGCCAAAATCGCCTTAAAAACGGTATCCCAATATTTAAGGGAAAATCCCGTGTTCACTACTGTAAGATTTATTTTGTTTGATGAGAAGACTCTTAAAGCCTATCAAGGGGCTTATCAGTACGTAGGCGCTTAAATTACCAACCCAACACATAAGCGAAAATGAGAGGTGCCACGATCGTCGCATCGGATTCGATGATAAATTTGGGGGTGTCCACCCCGAGTTTTCCCCACGTGATCTTTTCATTGGGAACCGCCCCCGAATAGGACCCATAACTCGTCGTCGAATCGCTGATCTGACAAAAATAACTCCACAGAGGGGTGTTTTTCCTCTTCAAATCCTGCTCCAGCATCGGAACCACACAGATGGGAAAATCCCCCGCAATACCCCCACCAATCTGGAAAAAACCGATGGTGGTCTTCTGACTCGCCTCCATATACCACTGGGCCAATTTTGTCATGGCTTCAGTGCCCATCCTCACCGTATGGACATTTTTTATGTCCCCGGCCATGCAATGGGCCGCAAAGATATTTCCCAAGGTCGAATCTTCCCATCCCGGGACAAAAATAGGCAGATTTTTTTTTGCGGCGGCAACCATCCAGCTGTCTTGGGGATCAATTTCATAGGATTTTTCCAATCTTCCATCCAAAATAATCTTGTAAAAAAACTCATAGGGAAAATAACTCTCGTTTTTCTTATCTGCCTTTATCCATTCCTCAAGAACAACATTTTCGATCTTGCGCATGGCCTCTTCTTCGGGGATACACGTGTCCGTCACACGATTGAGTTGTTGTTGAAGAAGCGCCTCTTCGTCCTGCGGCGTCAAATCCCTGTAATGAGGAATCCTCTTGTACTGGCGATGGGCCACCAGGTTAAAGACATCCTCTTCAAGATTGGCCCCCGTACAACAGATGGCATGAACCTTGTCCTGCCGAATCATCTCGGCCAGGGAGATCCCCAATTCGGCAGTACTCATGGCCCCCGCCAGCGTCAAAAACATCTTGTTGCCGGACTCCAGATGCCTCTTATAGGCCCTGGCGGCATCCAAGAGCGTTGCCGCATTGAAATGGAGAAAATGTCTTTGGATAAATTGCGAGACGGGCGAAGGACTCATGTATTCTTTGTGAACGTCTTAAAATCGAATGTCAAATTTTTTCTGCCTTTCTTGTGTTTTTTTCAAAAAACTCACAACCTTACTACCACCCGGCCAAAATCTGCTCAAAAACCTCTCCTGCCCTTCCCAAAAGAGAAAGATCCACAATGGAGGAAAGCTCGCTTTCCTGGGTGTTGATCTCAACAAGATAGGCCCTGTGTCTCTTGGCCTCGTGGGCAAAACCGGCCGCCGGCCAGACCTGCCCGGAGGTCCCGACAATCAAGAAGGCATCGACATCACAGGCCTCCCCCGCCCTTCGGACATGGTCGGGATCGAGGGCCTCTCCAAACCACACCACATCGGGCCGAAGCATCCCCTGACATTTTTGGCACTGGGGAGGGGACTTTTGAGGGATCGATTCCATCCTCTCAACCTCATGACATTTTAAACATCGCGTCCGCCAGATATTCCCATGGAGCTCAATGACATGACGGCTGCCGGCATCGTGATGGAGATTGTCGATGTTCTGGGTGATCAGCGTAAATTGGGGGATTTTTCCCTCCAAAAAGGCGATACCCTTGTGGGCCGGATTGGGTTTGGCCTCTTTAAATTTATTCATGCGAGCAATGTACCATTCCCATACAAACTTCGGATCCTTCATGAATCCCTCAAGGGTCGCCACCTTTAAAGGATCCATATCCTTCCATATCCCGTCCGCATCCCGGAAAGTCGGGATCCCGCTTTCCTTGGAGACCCCAGCCCCCGTCAGGACCGAGAGACTTTTGGCCCCTTTCAATACGCCAACAGCCTGACCCACTAAAGATCTCGTAACCGTCATCTCTCCTACTGGACCTCAATCTCGGCCGTGGGAGTTAGAGGGGCCCATTCATCATTCTCGCTCTTGGCCTCTCCCCCCGTATCCGGGAAGAATCCCGTTCCCCGAGGGACAAAGTCCTCATAGTAGAAGGTGTCCGCCGCAGAAAAGGTCATCGTCAGAGTGGTCAAATCTGTAATGGTGCTGGGATCGGGGACCACCAAGGCCTCTGGAAAGTCAAAGGTGGCAAAATAGATATCCTGACCGGCACCCTGATTGAGATCTGTCTGATTCCATAATGACGCATCTCCAAAAAAACCGCGGTCGTGTCCCGTCTCGGCATCCGTCCCCCCAGCCCCGTTCTGGGCCTCTCCCCGCGTCGTACTGATACCAGCCACCAACCAGGTCGAGTCCACCCACCCCAATTCCGTCCCGTCATCCCCCATAAAGGTAATATCCCCCTGATGATGCCCCAGGCTGCCTTCCGCCTCAAAATCATCATCACTCATGTAAATGCGGACATTGCTCGTCTCCCCTGCAACGGGAAAGGTCATTTGATAGTAATAAAGCTCCACGCGGATCCCCGTGTAGGTCCCCGCCTCCAGATCGCCGGGGGCCAACGTGACAATATTCTCAGAGGCATCGGTGGTCGAAAGGGTGATCACCTCCGCATTGGTCAATGCCCCCTGATCGGCAATCAGGTCAAACAAGGTCCCATCGTCCTTGACCATCGAGGCCCGCTTGATCCCCAGGGCATATTGAGAGGGGGTGAGAAGCGAGACAACACCGCCATCATTGTCACAATCCTCACCCGGGGTATAAGCGGGATCATCCATGGCCGTGGGCGGCTCCTGTCCTCCACAATCAGCGGCGCTGATGGCCGAGAGGGAAGTCGACGCCGCAGAGCCGCTAAAATCCGCCTCTATGACGTATTTGAGACCCGTTGAACTCTCCGTTGTCGAATCCCCAGTCGAATCCCCACAAGAAATAGAGGTCATGCACACGAATAGTAGTCCAAAAAAATAAAACTTTTTCATCTTAAGTCTCCTCCTCGAAGACGATTGAATAGGTTTTCACGCTTTAACGGTCATTGTACCAAAACAGAAGGATAGATTATACATCTTTTTCTATGGGAAGAATAGACTATAAGACGTTGATTTTCTTTGTGAGGCCCTCTATCCTGACAGGATGAAAGACCGTTTTCACCAACATTCCCAATTCGGATATTTGTTCAAATGCCTTTTCTCACCTGATCTCTTAACCCCACAGGAGGTCCGTGGAAGAAAATACATCCCGCTTCTAGAGCGCTCCTATCATGGGCTACAAAAATACATAACCCTTTCTTCAGGAAAAATTTGTTATATCGAAAAGGGAGAAGGGCCTCCCCTGCTCCTCCTCCATGGACTGGGGGCCAATATCAGCCGATGGAATGCCACGATCGAGGCCCTTTCAGAACATTATCGCGTGATAGCCTACGATCATCCTGGTTTTGGAAAAAGCGACAAACCCCGGAAAGATTATTCCATCCCGTGGCTTTCCCAGATTTTAACAGAATTTATTGTCCGACTTGATCTTCATGAGGTTGCTGTCGTGGGGCACTCCATGGGGGGGGCCATCCTTTTGCATAATCTCATCGAGGAAAATAACCCCATCCGTCATGCGATTGTTGTCTCTCCTGCGAGCATTCATGCACCCTATGGCAAGGTTAGTCAGTGGCTGGTCCAATTATTCCTCAAAACAAACGAGGCCAATCGCCTTCTTCCCAAGGCCCTGGCCGGTTGCGTGGCCCAAAGGACAGAGACGGTCTTAGACATGCTCTTCCATGCGGCCCACATCCAAAAAGATCCTGAATGGCCGGATCTCCAATGGTCCGTCACTTCGGCCACCAAAAATCTGCTCGCCTTTACCCTCAAAGACCGACTCTCCCTGATCAAAAAGCCCCTTCTGATCGTATGGGGAGAGGAAGATACCCTCCAACCCCCAAACCTGGCCCTAGGGATGCACAAAAGTATCCCCGCCGCCCAATTGGAATTCATCCCTCATTGTGGTCACTTTCCGATGCTTGAGTGCCCAGAGATTTTTCATCAGAAAATTCTCTCTTTTCTTGAGGGTAAAAATATTGACTAAACTCCCAAAAAAGCGAATTATTTGGGAGCATGATCCCAAGAGCTATGAACCAAATGGGCCCGTAGCTCAGTGGGACGACCGTTTAGCGGGCCTGTAGCTCAGTTGGATAGAGCAACTGCCTTCTAAGCCGTAGGTCGCAGGTTCGAGTCCTGCCAGGCCCGCTAAACGGTTTAAAAGGCATTGGGTCTGGTCTCAATATTATATTTTTGAATTGAGGTTCCCTAATCACAATGGGGGGAATCCGTGTAAATATAACTCGTATAAGTGGCACTACTCCCCAAGGTCTCATTGAGACTGTCATAATTACTCTCGCGATAGACAAATAATTTGATCTCCGTGCTCCCCGCCCCCGTATCATCCGCCGTCACACAACCATCATGGGTAAAACCACCCTCCGTCCCCGGCATCTCAACCTCGTCCAAGAGGGGGATATACAATTCTGTCCCATTGGTAATGCTGGAGGTCCCCACCGCCACTCCCCGATAAGGGCTCAGGGCCGTCCCCTCACGACTCCTCCCATAAGGATAGGTCAGGACATTCACGATTTCAAAACACACCCCATAGGGCACGGTGGAGGCGACAAAACCGGAGCAATCGTCCTGATAACTGATTATCGTCCCGTCCGTCAGGAGACCATTGCCCTGCGTCGAGGCGGCCTCCACAAAGGTCTCCCGGGCAGTATCGATTTCAGAAGTGGTGTTGGAGGTACTATCGTAGGTCTGAATGGAAAAGGTCTGATTCCCCGAGTGATCCTCTTCACGCTCCACCCAATAAAAGGTGATCGAAAAGCTCCCTACACGGGTCCCATCATCCGTCGTGTCACTGTCACTATCGCTGTCGCTGTCACTGCTCCCCTGTTCCACACAGGGACCCTCATTGCCCGCCAAGCTAAAGGCCACGAGAAGACAGCACAAAATTTTCAGAAAATGCCTCATGCCCCCTTCTAACGCGAAAACACGTCTTTTTCAATGAAGATTTAGGTGGCATCTCCCACGATATCAAAGGTGATGCCTTTGAAATAGTCCTTGAGGAGATTCTGACCCTGTAGCCAGACATCACTCATGTGACACTGACCTTCAAGTTCACAGTGATAGGCCTTATCCAGGCAAAGATTGAGCCTCAATTCACCCTCAAGGGCCTCAAGGACCTCCAGACAATTAATCAATCTGGATTCCCTGGCCAATTTATAGCCCCCCTTGGAGCCGGGGATGGAGATGACAATCCCGCCCCTTACCAACTTAGGCATGATGCGGGCCAAGAATTTGGGAGGAATGTTTTTTTTCTCAGAGATAATAGTCGCGGAGGTAATACTGCCATTTTTTGACCCCGCCAGGTAGGCAACGGCCCTGATTCCATAATCTCCTTCTCGGGTGAGTTGCATCTTTTTTTCCTCTCTCTTCTCTGACTTACTGGAAACACATCTTAGTTAATAAACATGACCAATTTAGTCAACGTTTTTTATCAGGGGATCTTGACAAAATCCTCATAACAGGCCGCCATCATTGTGGGATTATGCCCCCTCTCATACCCCACAGTCGACACAGGCTTGACCCCATAATCATGACCCGGATAGACAAGGATCTGATCCTTGAGTCTTTTTAGTTTCAAATGGAGGCTTTCAAACATTTGTCGGGCACTGCCACCGGGCAGGTCACACCTCCCGCAATTCCCCTGAAAAAGGGTATCCCCTGAGACAAGAATCTCTTGATGAATAAGATAACACACCGATCCCGGCGTGTGTCCCGGCGTATGAATGACCCGGATCTTGATATCGCCCCATGAGATCTCTTCCCCATCACAAACAAGATGAATTTTTTGGGTCATCTCTTGAATGGGCCCTTGATCAAGGGCATGTACATAGACCGTCGGTTGACATCGTTTGATGAGGTAGGGCAACCCATCAATATGATCCCAGTGATTATGTGTCAAGAAGACCGCCTGGAGCAGACAACCTTTTTTCTCAAGGATATCGATGGCCTTTTGAGGTTCAAAGGCCGGATCAAAGGAGGCCCCTTCCCGCGTCGAGGGACACCCCAGGACATAGTTGAAATTCTGCATCGAACCCACAGGATATTGTTCAAAGAAAAAGGAGGACTCCATATGGTCAAAATCTATTGAAAATGCTATATATTAAGCAAGCCCAAAGTCACTCTACATAAAAATAAGGAGCGGTAAAGCCCATGGGGTTGTTTCTATTCATTCGCTTCGTTTTTTTGCTGACGATTGTCATTTGGGTAGGTTCCGTCATCTTTCACACCCTCATTATCCTGCCCACCCTCTATAAAAACCTGACCTACGATCAGGCCGGGATGTACCATCACCATATCCTGGCCAAGTACTTTCCCCTCAACTATGTCTGTGCCCTCATCGCCATTATTTGCCTCATCCTCTCCGCCAGTCTTACCGGATCGATCCCCTGGTTTAAACTCCTCATCATTATTATCATGATCAGCTGTGTCCTTTATAACACCATTATCCTCTATCCCCGCTCCAACTCCTTCAAGGAAGAAATGATGAGCTCCCCCTCCGACGACTCATTATTAAATTTAAAAGGCGAATATGAAAGAACACTTAAAATCGCAAAACTTTATCATCAAGGCGTCTTGATTCTCGGAGTGATATTAATTTTACTGATCGCCCGGGGTCTTAGTCTGTAACAGAATCCTCCAACCACTTCAAATAAGGCGGATGCCCCTCAAAAATGGGGAGACAAACAAGCTCCGGACACGAGTAGGAATGTAGCTCGGGAAGGGTCTTCTTTAATCTTTCAATAGATTTTTCATGCGTCTTCATGAGGAGAACGCATTCCGCATCCTCCTGGATCTTCCCCTCCCACCAATACAACGACGTAGCCCCGGGCAAGATATTGACACAGGCCACCACTTTTTTCTCCACCAATTCCCGCGCCAGTTTTTTTGCCTCCGCCAAATTTGGCAGAGTCGTGATCGCTAAATAATACTCAGCCATGAGAAATCTCCGCAAGACTGACCAGCCCGTGACAGGAGGAATGGGTCATGATCGCTAGACGACAATTCTTATTCTCTTTAACCACATCTTTCAACCTCAAATATTCCGCATAAATATCCTTCATGGGGATCCCGGCCACTCCATTGGCTAAGTGGCGGCAGAAAAAAGAAAACCAATTTTCCTCCCGACCCCGAAAAAAATCTTTCAGAAAATCCCCCATCTCCCAATCCCTCTCTTTTTTTGTATGGGGGCATTTTATAGGCTCAATACAATGAGGAGGACACTCCCATGTGGCAAAACTCACGGCATGATCCCCATTCTTTAAAACAACCTCATAAGGTGTTCCGATTTTATTCTCCATCTCTATCTTCCGAACCCGAACGGCAGGAATCCCCGGATCATCTTGAATCCGATGGAGAAACATATCCCGCAAGAGATGGGGGGCCCAATGGGAGGGGATGTAGACGTCTTCCTGAACGGCCAAAGATCCTTCGTGAAAAGATTCTGAGGCATACTGGTGGAGATAGTCCTCCCAATCCATAGAAACAAAGGTGACGCCAGAATCACGGATCTCACGAAAGGCCCGGCAATTTTTATTTTTATCAATAACCAGGAGTCTGGAAAAACCACACTTCCCCTCCTCCCGAGCCCGCAGGAGCTGACGGGCGTAAAAGGTCCCAAAGCAACCCCCCCCAATAATGATGACGGACATAGATTCTCCCAGCATTGACTTATTAACAGGACCGAAATAGTACTGTTAATATAGACCCATTTTTTATAGACCCTCTCTACAGGAAAAACAAAGTGAAAACAAACGACCTCTCTCCCATCATCGAAAAAATCGAAAACCGACAAAGGATTTCTGCGAGCGAGGGATTGCAACTCCTCCAATCGAATGATCTCATTACCCTCGGAAGACTCGCCCACGAGGTTCGACAGGAAAAAAATGGGGACAATGCCTACTACATCATCAATCGCCACTTTGATTATTCCAACATCTGCGAGCTTTCCTGTCACTTTTGCGCCTTTGCCAAAAAAGAAGGGGACAAGGAGGCCTTTCTTCATGGAATCGAGGATATGCAACAAAAAATCAAGGCCTCATTAAGAGAAGGGATTACAGAGGTCCACATGGTGGGCGGACTGCATCCCTCGCTCCCCTGGTCTTATTACACGGAGATGGTGAGGGCCATCCGTGATCTTGATCCCGCCCTCCACATCAAGGCCTTCACCATGGTTGAAATTGATTTCTTTGCCCGCAAATACAAGATGAGTCTCGAACAGGTTTTTCAGGAATTGATGGAGGCGGGGCTCAACTCGTGCCCGGGCGGAGGGGCTGAAATATTTGCACCACGGGCCCGCCGAAAGATTTGCAAGGACAAAATAGACGGGGATCGTTGGCTCGAGGTCATGAGGGTGGCGCATCAAATGGGGCTCAAAAGCACCTGCACGATGCTCTACGGCCATGTGGAAACGGAGGAGGAGATCATCGATCATCTCGACAAACTAAGACATCTCCAAGATGAAACGGGTGGCTTTTTGGCCTTTGTCCCCCTGGCCTTTAACCCGGAGCTCTCCGTCCTGGGCAGGGCCTTTAGGCCGACATCGGGTGTGAAAGATCTCAAAATGTTGGCCCTCTCCCGCCTCTATCTCGACAATATCGATCACATCAAGACCTACTGGGTGACCTCGGGTCTTGAAATAGCCCAATTGGGTCTGTCCTACGGGGCCGATGATATTCATGGAACGGTCCATGAAGAAAATATCATGCATATGGCAGGATCCTCCTCTCCCCACTCCTTAAGTGTAGGAAATATAAGAAGGTTGATTGGTGAGGCGGGCTTTCAACCACAACAAAGAAATTCCCTCTATAATATCATTTAGTTATTTTTTTTGGATACTTGACAGAATTGCTGGGGTTTTTATAGACTGGCCGCCCCTTACACTATGAAGAATCCCTCTGTTCAATGTCAAACGTGTGCCCCCCGCAATCGGGGTGTTTTTTGCGACCTTTCTGCAGAGTATTTAAGCCAAATCAATGCCTCCAAGGTCACCAATAAATACAGTCCACGACAGGTTATTTTCTATGATGGCAATAATCCCTACGGACTCTATTGCGTTTGCTCCGGAAAGGTGAAGATATTCAAAATGGATTCCGAGGGACATCAACAGATCGTCCGCCTTGCGGGCCCTGGCGATATCATGGGTTATCGGTGCCTTCTTTCCAATGAACCCTACATGGCCACTGCTGAGACCATTGAAGAGTCTGAGATCTGCTTTATTGATAAAACAACCTTCACCCACATCTTGGAGACCCATCCCAAAACGGCCTTTCATGTGATGTCCGCCCTGGCCCACGATCTCGGCAATGCCGAGGGACAAATCTTAAACATCGTCCGAAAAAATGTGCGCGAGCGGCTCGCCGCACTGCTCCTGACCTTCAAGGCCAAATATGGTGAAAACGGCAAACAGGGTGTCAAACTCAATATCTCGCTGACACGTGAAGAATTGGCCGAGCTCATCGGGACGAGTCAAGAATCCGTCATCCGGCTCATCAGTGAATTTAAACAGGACGGCATCATTTCTGTAAAAGGCCGCCAGATCACCCTCCTGGACATCCCCAAGCTCTTTGAGACAGCCAGTTTGGTTGACTAAACCAGTTGAATACCAACTAACTCAGATTCTGACTAAAATCATCTTATTTTTTCTTGACATCCTCACCCAAAATCCCTAGTCCATGTCCAACAGCAAATTCCTACTGGGAGTGGAGGCACGCTATGACGGCAAATAAGACAAAAATTTTCCTGTCCCTTTTCATCTTCCTCCTTTCAGGCCCCCTTTGGGCCGAAGGGGAGAAGACCCCTCCCCCCTGGTATGAAAAGGTCTCCGTAGGGGGGGAAATCCGTTTAAGAAGTGAAACGCAGATCGATTATGCCAATATTGCCGGAGGCGTTGATGACGATTCATTCGTCCTCTTGAGGGTCCGTCCCCATATCGAGGCCAAACCGACGAGCGGTCTTCGTCTCTTCATCCAGCCCCAATTTTCACGCGTCTTTGCCCAGGAGGAATCCACCATCGCCAACACCGCCGCCACAAGGACCAACAATGATGACTTCGACCTGCATCAAGGCTACATCGATTTCCAAGACATCGGGGGTTCCCCCCTGTCCTTGCGCCTGGGACGCCAGGAACTCAATTATGGGGACCAAAGGCTTGTCGGCGCCTTCGGATGGAATAATGTCGGCCGCAATTTCGATGCGGCCAAGGCCTCGCTCAAGTGGGAGACCCTCTGGGTGGAGGCCTTCTTTTCGCTGATTGAAAGGGTGGCGGGCAATCAGTATTTCGGCGGCCTTTACGGCCATTGGGACGTCCGCCCCTCCATGGCCTACGAGCCCTTTGTCCTCGTCTTGAGGGACAACGACGGTTCTGCGACCGGGGCCTCCCTCACCCTCGTCACCTTTGGGGATCGCTTGACGGGAAAATTTTATGACGACCGCATCGACTACGGCCTGGAGGCCGCCCTCCAGGCGGGAAAATCACAACCCAATACCCATTTTGCCTATGCGGCACACGCCGCCGGGGGTTATACATTTTTAGAGACCACTTGGCGGCCCCGTCTGGGGCTTGACTTCAATACCGCCTCCGGGGACGATCCCGCAACGACAAGGGTCGAGCGATTTAACAACCTCTTTCCCACCAACCATGACAAGTACGGCTACATCGATTTTGCCTCATGGCGTAATATTTATGATATCAGTCCCGTCTTCAGCCTCCAGCCCGTCGCTCAGGGCCTGATCGAACTCAGTTATCACCTGTTTTTGCTTCCAGAAGTCTCGGATGGTCTCTTTCGTTCCAGCGGGGCTCAGCTTAGGGCCGGGGCCGCCGGGGCCTCAAGGGTTGCCGGACATGAGATCGATCTTTCGGCCAAATACACATGGAACAAGTGGGCCCATTTCCTCCTGGGTTATTCGCTCTTTAAGGGGGGCGATTTCTTTGCCGACACCGGGACCAATGGGACGGCCCACTTTCTCTACATCCAGACACAGGCAAACTTCTGACCTGATTCCCGGGCCTTCCCTGCTTGCTTCTTGCCAAGAAACACAACTCTTGATAGTTTAGGTGTGTGCGGGGAGCAGGATGCCCTGCCTTCGGCAGGACTGTGAGAGGAGATTGAGTCGGGGAGTAGCTCAGCCTGGTAGAGTGCCTGCTTTGGGAGCAGGATGTCGCAGGGTCAAATCCTGTCTACCCGACTCAATCTCCTAAA
>MGSF01000065.1:13271-28837 GCA_001798715.1 Deltaproteobacteria bacterium RIFCSPLOWO2_02_FULL_50_16
ACTTGCTTTGGGAGCAAGGAGTCGCTGGTTCGAATCCAGTCGCCCCGACCCAG
Source organism: Deltaproteobacteria bacterium RIFCSPLOWO2_02_FULL_50_16 (assembly GCA_001798715.1). GTDB lineage: Bacteria > UBA10199 > UBA10199 > 2-02-FULL-50-16 > 2-02-FULL-50-16 > 2-02-FULL-50-16. The sequence goes on from MGSF01000065.1 coordinate 13,325, forward strand.
TGTTGTGTTGACCCCGGAGCGACCCCAGAGATGAAGGAGTATGTCTTTGAAACAAGTCACCCTGGGACTCATTCAGATGTCCCTCTCCAAAAATCTTGAGGAAAATAGAAATAAGGCCCTCCAAAAAATAAGGGGGGCCCATTCCAAAGGAGCTAAGATCATCGCCCTCCCGGAGCTTTTTACCACCCTTTATTTTCCTCAAGATGAAAAAGTTGATGCCTCTCATTTAGCAGAACCCATCCCGGGCCCCACCACCGAAACCCTTTCTAGTCTGGCCAGGGAGCTCGATATCATCCTCGTAGCGGGATCCATTTTCGAAAGGGATGGGGGCCAATTCTTCAACACGGCCATCATCATCGATAACAAAGGTCAACTCCTCGGCAAATATCGCAAGATCCATGTCCCCCAGGATACCTACTTCTATGAAAAAAATTATTTTGCCCCGGGAGATTCGGGGTATCTCGTTGTCTCCACTGACCTGGGCAAGATCGCTGTCCTCATCTGTTACGACCAGTGGTTTCCAGAGGCCGCCCGCTCGGTGGCCCTTCAAGGGGCGGATATCATTTTTTATCCGACGGCCATTGGGACGATTGAAGGTGTAGAAGAAAAAGAGGGGAACTGGTGTGAGGCCTGGACCACGATTCAAAGAGGCCACGCCATCGCCAACAGTGTTTATGTAGCGGCTATCAATCGCGTAGGCCAAGAAAAAAGGCTTCATTTTTGGGGAGGTTCTTTTATTTCCAGCCCCTTTGGGGAATTATTGGCCCAGGCGGGAGATCAAGAAGAGATCCTCTTCACTTCATGTGACCTAAGCCAGGGAAGAGAAATCCGCAAGGATTGGGGGTTTTTTCGCAATCGCCGCCCCGAAACTTATCAAGCCATCACTAAAAAATAAGCTATGCCCACACCTCGAGATCAGCAATACCGCATGCCCGCCGAATGGGATTCTCATGAGGCCACATGGCTTTCCTGGCCGACTGATCCGGACACCTTTCCACCGGAGATCATCGATCAGGTCGAAGAGGTCTACATCCAAATGATCCAAGCCCTCAGGGAAGGGGAAAAGGTTTATGTCCTCGTCGATGACAAAAAGACCCAGGAAAGAATCGAAAAAAAAATGGGAATCCATCCCCATGTCCTTTACCCCTGCATCAAGACACAGGATGTCTGGATCCGTGATTACGGCCCTACTTTTGTCACACAACAAGGGGCCCCACCCCCCGGCCCCACAAAACAAGGGACCCAACGCACCTCGACGAAGTCGTACTTTAGTGCTGGTGCTCCAAGGGTCCCTGGCCTCCGGACAGGGATGATTCAGTGGCACTACAATGCCTACGGAGAAAAATACGACGAACTTAAAGCCGACGGCCATGTCCCCAAGGCCATGAATAAAATATTAAGACTCCCTACGTTTGAACCCGACATCATCATGGAGGGAGGGGCTATTGAAGTCAATGGACAGGGACTCTGTCTGACCACTGAGATGTGTCTTTTAAACAAAAACAGGAACCCCCACCTGGGTCAAAAAAATATTGAGGCCCTTCTTGGCGATTATCTCAATGTGGATCGCATCCTCTGGCTCAAACACGGCATTGTGGGTGATGACACGGATGGACACATTGACAACCTGGCCCGTTTTGTCAGTCCCCATAAGATCGTTTATTGTCTGGAAGAAGATCCTCAAGATGAGAATTATGAATCGTTACAAAAAAACCTGTCTGACTTAAAAACGATGTCCAAGGGATTGAATCTTGAAATCATCCCCCTCCCCATGCCAGGACACGTCTCCAACAAAAAAAGCGGCCGACTACCCGCCTCCTACGCCAACTTCTATATCGCCAACGAAGTCGTCCTCGTCCCTCTCTACCATCAACCGAATGACAAAAGGGTCCTTTCCCTATTTTCGGACCTGTTTCCTCAAAGAAAAATTGTCGGGATTCATGCTACCCCCTTGGTGTGGGGGTTTGGATCCATCCACTGCGTCACGCAACAACAACCGGCCTAAACAATCCCCAGATCGGTAAGAGTCTCAAGGGGTTGAACAAAACTGAGCCCCATCCTGCGATGCCCCTCATGGACATGAACAATCTGGGCCCGGGCGGTCTTTTTACAATCCTCATACCTCAAAACCAGATCCACCTTGGATTGGGGTTCCAGGGAGGAGAGATCCGGGTCAAAATCAAAGGAAAGGCTTAATCCCCCCCGGCTGACATCAAGGGGTCTTCCTTCAAGCTCAACCAAATGAGGTGATTTTAGACCGATGAGAGACCCGCCGCTCAAGAGGACCGAGACCTTAAGCTTAGGATTCTCTGAACATAAATGGCGTGGATAACTTCGTCTTTCCACGATAATACCCCCCTTGCCAGGATAGTATTGTCTAACGATACACCTTTTTCGACCCTATACCAGAAACGTTGCTATAAATTTTCGATTTTTTTTACTATAAACCCAATCACGACTTTTACCAAGTGTTTCCACCACTTTTACCAAAAAAGTCTAAAAAATGGGCGACACAATAGTGGTGTAAAATGATGTAGGGCGGATTTTTCAACTGGGTCTTTCCAGAAATTCCGGCAATATCTCCTTGAGTTGACTCAGGGCCTGACCTCGATGGCTCCATTGCATCTTTTCCGCCAGACTCAGTTGGGCCATCGTCTTTTGGAGGGAAGGGATAAAAAACAAGGGGTCATATCCAAATCCATACCGTCCTTGAAGCTCCGTGGCAATCATCCCCTCACACTCCCCCTTGATCACCCGTTCCTGCCCCGAAGGGTGGACGAGCGCCAAATAACACGTAAAGATCGCCTGGCGTGCCTCCCCCGTAACCTCTTGAAGCTCTTGAAGGAGTTTTTGGTTATTTTCCTCATCGGTCGCCTGGGGGCCGGCATAGCGGGCCGAGTAAATCCCCGGCTGCCCCTTCAAATGAGGGACAATCAGCCCGCTATCATCGGCCAGCGTCAATTTTCCAATAAATTGAGAGATCGACCGGGCCTTTTTCAGGGCATTACCCTCAAAGGTCTTTTGATCCTCAACAATGGGGGGGAGCCTGGGAAATTCGCTCAACTGGCGTATCGCCAAGGGAAACGACCGCAGGGCGGTGCTGATCTCCTTGATTTTGCCGCTGTTATTGGAAGCAATGACCAATTCCATACAAATACCTGCAACCTTTTGTTATGACTGTGAAATCTGAGCGTCGATCATCTCACGGGACAAATTCTCAAATCGGGTGTAGGAGGACAAAAAGGACAATTTGACCAAACCAATGGGACCGTTACGCTGTTTCCCAATAATAACCTCTGCCACCCCTTTCTCTAAGGTATCTTTATCATAAACCTCTTCACGGAAGATAAACATGATGACATCGGCATCCTGTTCAATGGCACCCGATTCGCGAAGATCAGCCAGGATGGGTTTTGGAGGTTTGCGGGATTCCACCATCCGGTTGAGCTGGGAGAGGGCAATAACAGGGACATTGAGCTCCTTGGCCAAGGCCTTTAAGGATCGTGAGATCTCTGAAATTTCCCGTTCGCGCCCCTCCGTGGAGGCCAAACCACGCATCAATTGCAGGTAATCAACGATGACCAGTCCCAAATCGTGTTCTTTTTGGAGTCGCCGGGCCTTGGCCCGGACCTCCAAGACGTTCATGGCCGGCGTATCATCAATAAAGATAGGGGCCTCTGAAAGATTGCCCGCCGCCCGCGTCAGCTTGGGCCAATCACTCTCTCCAAGAAAACCGCCACGAAGACGGGAAGAATCCACATGGGCCTCACTGCACAGCATCCTTTGCACCAATTGCTCTTTTGACATCTCCAGGGAGAAAATAGCCGTGGGCACCTTACGAGCCGAGGTGGAGGCATTGACGGCGATATTGAGGGCCAGGGCCGTCTTCCCCATGGAGGGACGCCCTGCAATGATCACCAGATCAGAGGGCTGCAGACCCGCCGTCAAGCGATCCAACTCAATAAAACCCGTAGGGACGCCTGTAATCATCTCCTTCTTTTCATATAATTCCTCGATCACCTTAAAACTGTCCTTGATAATATCCTTTATTAGAAAAAAAGAGGGGCGGATCTTTTTTTGAGCAATCTCAAAAATGGCCTTTTCGGCATTGTCCAAAAAGACATCGACATCCCCTCCCCCTTCATAACCCTCGGTAATGATGTCGGTGGCTTTTTCAATCAAGTGGCGAAGGATGGATTTTTCACGGATAATTTTCGCATAGGAAGCCACATTGGCCGCCGTCAATACCTGTTCGGAAAGGGAAACCAAACAGGCAGCGCCGCCCACTCGATCCATGAGGCCCTGATTCATCAAATAATTTTGAAGTGTCACAAGGTCTATCGTCTCATTGCGCTCGAACAAATCTAGCATCGCCCGAAAAATAACGCGGTGAGAATCACGATAGAAATCCTCCAGAGACAGCACCTCTATCACGCGATTCATGGCTTCATTATCTAGTAAAATGGCCCCTAAAAGATATTGTTCTGCTTCAACGTTTTGAGGGGGAATCTTGCCGGAGGCCAATCCTAACGGAGTGGTTGGACGCTGGGCCTGTTGAGACGCGGGATTTGTCATTTTTTTACAACCCAAAGTTTCACAGAGGCCTTGACTTGTGAATGCAGCCTCACCTCCAGATTATAAACACCCAACTTTTTTATGGGCTCACTCAATAAAAGCGTTTTTTTATCAATAACAACATTTTCTTTGGCCAGTTCTTGAACAATCTCAGCCGTCGTCACTGAACCAAAAAGCTTTTCTTCCTCTCCGACCTCTTTAGCAATGGTAATGGATAATTTGCCGATCTGATCCGCCAGCTTTTGGGCCTCCGTCAAGATCTGGGCCTCTTTGACCTCTCTCTCTTTGCGTTCGCGTTCCAATCGGGCCACATTTTTGGGGGAGGCAAGCAAGGCCTTTTTATAAGGTAATAAATAATTTCTTGCATAACCTGTTGAGACACGAACCACCTCTCCCACTTGTCCCAATTCGGGGATGTCTGTACATAAAATAAGCTCCATCATACTTTCTCCTTTACTGTCTGGATCCTGCGTAATTTCCTAAAATCCACCCATAAATCAAAAACGCCCATGACTATAATCACAACAATGGATAATTGAAAGAAGATAAAAATAACTAAATAGAGAGACACTTTTAATAGCAGCGAACCCCTTTTCTTCAAATAATAGGCAACAATACTCAAACCTTGAAAAAAATAGAGAAACAACACAAAGAACAAGACGTTGCTGGCCAAAAAGGTCACTGTCGGAAATTTAAGAAAATACGCATTGGCAAACAAAAGGCCCAGTGATCCGATCAGGGCCCAAATCCACTGATCCTTCAACTGCCAGCAAGTAAGGTCTCCAAAATTCTCAAAGGCCAAAAGGCCCTTAATCCACCGCCTGGCAACAAACAAATTACACCACACAATAAACAGTGTCATGTTAAGAATAATAACCGGCAGCAAGATGACAACATGATGAATCATCTCTTGGCCAAACTGTTTGAGAAAGACCAATTCATCCCCGGAAAGACCGGATTTCTGGTCCAGGTTCACAAGCTTATCCTGGATATATAGAAGATATTTTTGGGTTTCAACGAAAATATCAAAACCGTAAGCTCCTGAAAACAAAATGACAATTCCAACACAAAACAAAAGAGGGCCTGCCGTCAAAAAAAGATACGTTTTTTCAACAGACCATCTCTGACCCGCCGCCACAACCATGGCCCAAGAAAGAACCAGATAATAAATAAAACAGAGAATCCCAACGCCCAAAACAGCAGAAGGTCCATAGATCTCCAAGAGTCCGAATCCAGGCAATGACAGCAAAAGGGGCAACCATTGGAGTTGAGCATGACCTCCAAGAATTGGAATGAGTCCCTTATAGAGCAAAATCAAAATGAGAAAGGAAATAAGTGTTGCGCCAATACCAAAACGCCGACCTTCTTTCAGGGTCGCGTACGCTAGAGGAAGGGCCGTCACGATAATAAAGAAACCGCTTAAAAAGAGTAAGATTGTCAGGAGGCAGATAAAGACGAAAAAACGGCTTTGCAACTTACTAAAATTCAAAAAGATACTCACCGTGGTACGGTAGAAGAAGCAAACGCAAGAATCCGTGCCCTTTTAATCTCACGTGCCAACCATCGCTGATGATAAGCACAATTTCCCGTAATACGACTCGGCACAATTTTTCCCCGCTCAGAAATATAATTTCTCAATAACTGAGGCTCTTTATAAAGAGGTCTTGTAATTTTATCAATGCAGAATCGACAGCCTCTTCTACGATTTTCAAACTTAAACATTCGATTTCCTCCTGTTAATATTTGGCTTCCGCTTCTCGAGGAGGTTCTGCCTCCCCTTCGCTCCACGCCTTCTTCCGATGAGCCACATCAACATTTTTACTCACCAAAACAGTCAAAAAACGGATCACTCCATCCGCAATCCGAAGATTCCTCTCCAACTCATTGACCACAGCACCATCACCTCCAAAATTGAGCTGGATATAATGCCCTCGTACCCCATGCTGAATGGGATAAGCCAAATGATTGGTCCCCTGATGCTTTTGGAAAAAAACCTCACCCTTGGTTTTCTTCACAACATCTTCCATCTGGTTCTGAAACTTGCTTATTTGATCAGCAATAATATCGTCTTTAAGAATATAAATTGTCTCGTATTCATTCATAAAACATTCCTTTGCCTAGGCTGTGTCTCGGTTATGGCACATCTGCTGTGCCTTCTCAAAACCCTCTTCCATCAAATTTATAACAACCCTACCCGCCTTTTCTATCAAGTGATTTAAAGGATCCTCTTCTTCTTCAAACGGGCTCAGCACATAATCAACTTCTTGCCCTTTGAGCGCCGGTCTCCCTATTCCGAAACGAAGCCTGTAGAAGGCATTGGTTCCCAATCTATCAATAATAGAAGCCACCCCGTTATGCCCTGCCGCCGATGACTGGAAACCCAATTTCATCTTCCCAAAAGCCAGATCCAAGTCATCATGAACAACAATCAATTCAGAGGCCTCAATCTTATAAAACTGCATCCACTCTTGAAGCGCCTCACCACTGCAGTTCATATAGGCTTGGGGCAAAATCAGAGTTGTCTCAATATTTTTGATCCGCCCTCGCCCTATCAAAGATCGAAACTTTTTCTCCTGGATCGAAATCCCAGACTCCCTTGCCATCCATTCAACAACTCTAAATCCAATATTATGTCGGGTCTTCTCATATTTGGGACCCGGATTGCCCAGGCCGGCAATCACTTTCATGATAAACAATTCCCTTTTTACGATTCCTTCTTGCCCTCGGGCTTGCCTCCCGCCTTGCCTTCTACCTTACCTCCTGCCTTGCCCTCTATCTTACCTCCCGCCTTACCCTCGGCACCTTCCTCCGTCTTACCTTCCTCAGCCACAGCGGCCTCTGGAGCCACAGCCTCCGTCGGAGCTGCAACCACTTCAGCGCGTGGCAAGACAACGGAAGCCACGGACTGGTTGATATCTTGTTTTAAAGACACGCCTTCGGAAAGGGTTAATTCACGAGTATGAATAGATTGACCGACATCCAATCCGGAAATGTCAACCTCAATACGATCCGGAATCTGCCCGGCTTCGCAACGAATCTCGATTTGACGCATCGTATGATCGACAATACCACCCTTTGCCTCCCCTTGTGCCTTCCCCGTCAAGACAATGGGCACGCTTACAATCACCTTCTTTTTCAAATCAACAACCATGAAGTCGAGGTGCTGAAACTCACGACTGATCAAATCAACCTGGAAATCCTTGATAATCACCGTAAAATCTTTGTTTTTTTCTCCCTCAACACTCAGACGGAAAAGGGTATTCATCGCCGCCCCACTACGATGAATAATCTGGTTGAGATCTTTATTATTCACGGCCAAGACCTGCAGTTGTCCCTTATCCCCATAAAGAACAGCAGGGATTAATCCATTGCGTCGTAGGCGACCCGCCCCTCCCTTGCCCTTCTCTCGCTGAACCGCCTTGATATGTAGACTTTCCATATGACTTCCTATACAAACAATGAAGACACCGAATCGCCTGTATGAATCCGGCGAATCGCCTCCGATAAAATCACGGATACCGATAATTGGTGAATCTTGCTACAACTCTTGGCCTTTTCCGTCAATGGAATTGTGTCACACACCAGCACGCCCTCCATGGGGGATTTGGCAATACGATCCACCGCCGACCCCGACAAAACGGGATGGGTACACATGCCGTAGACCAGTTTGGCCCCCTGATCCTTGAGGGCATGGGCCGCCTGAACCATGGTCCCCGCCGTATCCACCATGTCATCCACAATGATGATATTTTTCCCCTTCACTGAGCCAATAATATTCATCACCTCGGATTCATTTGCCTTTTCACGACGCTTGTCAATAATGGCAAGATCGGCCTCGAGGCGTTTGGCGTAGGCCCGGGCCCTCTCGGTCCCCCCCGCATCAGGGGACACCATGACCAAATCTTTATTGAGCTTTTTTTCCTCAATGTATTCTAAAAATACAGGGGTCGCAAAGAGGTGGTCAAAGGGAATATTGAAAAAACCCTGAATCTGTCCCGCATGGAGATCCATGGCAAGGATGCGATTTGTGCCAGCCGCCGTCAGCAGATCGGCCACCAACTTTGCCGAGATAGGGGTACGCGGCTGTACCTTTCTATCCTGTCTGGCATAACCGTAATAGGGGATCACTGCCGTAATCCGGGCCGCAGAGGCCCTCTTGAAGGCATCAATCATCACCAGAAGCTCCATCAAATTTTCATTGGCCGGGGCACAAGTGGACTGGATAATAAAAACATCCGCTTCTCTGACATTTTCTTCGATCTCAGTAAAAATCTCCCCATCGGAAAAACGGCGGACAGTACATCGCCCAACAGTGACTCCAATTCTCTTGGCGATTTTATCGCCTAACTCAAAATTGGACGTCCCGCAAAACAACTTCAAATTGCTATATCCATTACTGGTCATCATGAATGTCTCTCCATCTCTTTTGCTGTTCGGGGACTAGGAGTCGAACCTAGATTAACGACGTCAAAGGCCGCTGTCCTGCCATTAGACGATCCCCGAATAGACTCCACAGTCCTCATAAAGGGCCGTTCCCCGAATCTGTAAAAATATGTCTGGAATTCAGGTCTCTGAAGGCCCCTCTGAAGCCGGCAACGACTCTTCATCGCGAGTTGAAGAGGAGGTTGTCTCTTGAGTTAGGCCTTTTGTCCCCGCCTCCCTGCGGTAGGCTTCTAATACCTGATGTTCGAGTTTTGTCCTAAATTCATTATTTAAAGGGTGGGCGATATCCCGAAAACTCCCATCCTTCATCTTTTTTGAAGGCATGGCCACAAACATCCCATTTGTCCCCTGGATAACCTTTAAATCACGAACGACAAAACTCCCATCAAAGGTAACCGACACATACGCCTTGAGCTTCTCCTCATTCATTAAGGTAATGCGTACCTCGGTGATTTCCATAAAGCCTCCCTTAAAGTTCATCTCGCCATCTCAGTCTTCGTTATCCAAAACGTCGGAAAATCCTTCTTCATCAATTCAAAGACCTGATCTCTCTTTTCGGCCGTCTTAAAAATACCAAATACCGTTGCGCCACTTCCACTCATCAAAGACCTCTTGGCCCCATGACACAAAAGGGCCTCCTTGAGATGTTGGATCACCATATATCGAGAACACGTCGAGGCCTCTAAATCGTTCTCCATCCAGGCACAAAGATCGTCTAACCTATTGTAAGAACGGGGCAAACTAACATCGGAGGTGGGGGATGTCAACCGCATTTTGAGCGTGCCGAAAACCTCTTTGGTACTGACTTGGATCCCTGGATTGATCAAAATAATGGGAAGGGGAAAGGCAATTTTAATGGGGGACAAGACCTCCCCTATCCCCTGTGCCCTCTGGGCCCCTCCGGAGAGAAAAAAGGGGACATCCGCCCCTATTTCATGGGCAATCCTTGCAAATTCCCCAGAAGGGATAGAAACCCCCATAAGCTGGGCCAGACCCATGAGTGTGGTCGCCGCGTCACTGCTCCCTCCCCCCAATCCCCCTGCCAAGGGGATGTTCTTTTTGAGAGTCACATGGCACCCCTGGTTAAAATGCCAGTATTTCTGGGCATAGTGCACGGCCTTCACTACCAAATTTTGCTGCTGCCCCTTTAGATCGGGGTGATCACAATCCACCAAGATCCCATCGGGTCTAAGATCCAGATCCATCAGATCGGCCAGGGTGAGCGGGACCATCATCATATCAAGATCATGATACCCGTCGGGTCGCCGACCCATAACCTTGAGACGTAAATTAATCTTGGCAGGGGCTTCAAGTCCCTTCAAGGAAAGAGGACGCATTGTATCTTAAGGGTTATCATAACCCCCATTTCTGTCAAATTTAAGTATTGCATTTTCTCTCTTCCTCAGTACGATGGCCGGTTGTTTATTAACAGGACCGAAATAATAAGAACAGCCCGATAGGGCTAACAGCCGGTCCTGTAATACTGACAGTCCCCCAATGTCTATACAATTTTGGGACTGTTAGTAAGCCCAGGGGGAATGCGACATGGCAACCACCAAAAGTCTCACACAACCAAAGACACAGAAAAGAAAAGGGGCCCTTGTCCAACTCACCAATGTTAAAGAGGGAAAGGTTTTAAGTTTCGACAAAACGAGGCTGGCTTATCGCTCTGTCGGCAACAAGGGATACCCCATCATTTGTTGCAACGGGCTGGGGGTCTCTACCTTTTTCTGGACCTATTTTGAAAACTACTTTCGCTTCAAACATAGGGTGGTGACCTGGGACTATCGAGGACATGGGAATTCGGAGCTGGGAGACAACCCGGAAAATTATTCCATCGACGCCCTCGTCAAGGATTGCAAGGCTGTCCTGGATCATCTCAATATCCAGAAGGCGATTCTGGTCGGACACAGTTTGGGGGTCCAGGTGTCTCTAGAATTTCATCGTCGTTATCCCGATCGCGTGATCGCCCTTGTGCCCTGCTTTGGCACCTTCGGTGAGCCCATGAGCACCTTCTACAATACCTCACTCTCCAAATACATCTTTGATCTGCTTTACTGGTTTGGTGTCCATTTTCCCGCCCCCGGCAAGATGGTGAGTCGACTACTTTTGAAAAACCCCTTCACATTTTATCTGGGTGGATTTTTTAAGGTGATGCATACAGGAATGATGTCAAAATCAGATTCGGAAAGATATATCGATCATGTTCTTTCCGTAGACCCCATCTTCTTTTTGACCCTTCTCAAAAACGCCCAGGAACACTCTGTGGAAGACAACCTTAAAAAAATAAAAATCCCCACCCTTGTCGTGGCCGCCGAACATGATCAATTCACGCCCCTATGGCTTTCCAAAAAGATGCACCACTTGATCCCAAAATCAGAAATGTTCATCATCCAAAACGGAACTCACGCCGCCATCGTGGAACAACCTGATTTGATGAACCTTCGCATTGAAAAGTTTATCCAAGAACGCCTGCCCAAGAGGGTCAGAACGACCTCTCACTAGAAACATGGGCAAGGGCCACGGTCTCCGTCCCCAGTCCTTCATCCCGGTCCCATTCAGCCACCGCAAAGTCAATGACTGTCTGAGCAATCACGTCATGGTTCCCTCCCTCGAGGGCCCCAAGAGAAGCCACGGACGAACGGTTCTCCATCGTAGGGATCATCTTATAGAGAGAGGCCTTGGGAGAGGACGCCAACAATGGAAGCGCCACCGCCAAGACATAAAGTCCCCAAAAAATCGATTTTCGTAAGCCCTTCATCGTCTCCTCCTCGCAAAAGCAATCCCCTAGCCACAACCTAACAGTGCAAGTGCAATGCCAAGCCTCAAATTAAAATTTTTCTTTAAAACTAATAGGTTAGAAATATTGAGGGGTTCTCAAAATGAGAAAATATTGACAGGACCGTCATTTTCTTGACGATTTTTTTAGGATTCTTGCCGAAAAGCGAGCGGCCCCCCCGGACATAAATCCACCTGAATAGGGGCCTGACCACGAATCTCTCCCTTCAAGATCTTGAGAGACAAGGGATCCTTGAGATACTTCTGCAGGGCCCTCTTCAGGGGACGCGCCCCATAAATGGGATCATAACCCTTTTGGGCCAGAAAGGCCTTGGCCCGGTCGGTGAGTCTTAATTGAATGTGACGGTCTTTTAACAGGGTCTCAAAATACCTCAATTGAATATCGACAATGGCCTGAATATCCTCCTCCTTGAGGGCCTGAAAGGTGATGATATCGTCAACCCTATTGAGAAACTCAGGACGAAAGTGCTGCCTCAAGGCCTCCTTGACTAACTCCTCCATTTTTTCCGGGTCCCTCGGACCCTTCTCGGCCATCCACTGACTGCCAATATTACTCGTCATGATGATGACGGCATTTTGAAAATCAATGGTCCTTCCCTGACCATCGGTTAGGCGTCCATCATCCAAGATCTGCAAAAAAAGGTGGAAGACATCCTGATGGGCCTTTTCAATCTCATCAAAAAGGATCACGGCATAAGGCCTCCGTCTCACCGCCTCAGTCAGCTGCCCCCCCTCCTCGTAGCCCACATAACCCGGTGGGGCCCCAATCAATCGCGAGACCGCGTGTTTTTCCATGTATTCGGACATGTCGATGCGGATCATCGCATTTTCATCATCAAAGAGAAATTCGGCCAAGGCCCGCGCCGTCTCCGTCTTGCCCACCCCCGTCGGTCCCATAAAAATAAAGGAACCAATGGGGCGATGAGGATCGGCGAGACCGGCACGACTCCGGCGGATGGCATTGGCCAATTTTTCAAGGGGTTCTTTTTGGCCAATCACACGCCTCTCCAATCTCTCTTCCATCTTTAATAGCTTTTCTGTTTCGCCCTCCATCATGCGTGTCACGGGGATCCCCGTCCACTTCGCCACCACTTGGGCCACATCCTCTTCTTCCACCTCCTCCTTCAACATCCTGAGGTCTTTTTGGAGCTTCAGGAGAGCCTGATTGTCCCTTTCAAGATCCTTGTGGAGTTCAATCAATCGACCGTATTTAAGGGTCGCCGCCTTTTCAAGATCCCCGGCCCTCTCCGCTCTGTCCGTCTCGATCCGGGTGTTTTCAATCTCCTCTTTTAAGGTCCTGATCTTTTTAATGGCCTTTTTTTCATTCTCCCAATGGACATTGAGACGGGACAAGTCCTCTTTCAATGAGGCCCCTTCTTTGTCGATCTTCTGAAGGCGTCCTTTTGAGGCGGCATCACTTTCTTTCTTCAGGGCCTGTCTTTCGATCTCAAGCTGGGTCACACGGCGCTCGATGGCATCCACCGCCGCAGGGCGACTGTCGATTTCGATCCTGAGCTTGGAGGCCGCCTCATCCATGAGATCGATGGCCTTATCCGGGAGAAAACGATCCGGGATGTACCGATGGGACAAGGTCGCCGCGGCCACGAGGGCGGCATCCTGGATACGGACCCCATGATGGACCTCATAACGCTCCTTGAGACCCCGCAAAATGCCGATGGTTTCCTCCACACTCGGTTCACCGACATAAACGGGCTGAAACCGTCTTTCTAAGGCCGCATCTTTTTCAACATGCTTGCGATATTCATCCAGCGTTGTGGCCCCCACACAATGAAGCTCTCCGCGGGCCAGCGCCGGTTTCAACATATTGGAGGCATCCATGGCCCCCTCGGCAGCCCCGGCCCCCACCAAGGTATGGAGTTCATCAATAAACAAGATCACCTGCCCCCCAGCCTGAGGCTGGGGACCCTGAGAGCCCCTGAGGGGCGATGGGCCTTCGGTCTGGGCAATGGCCTTTAAGACGGCCTTTAACCGATCCTCAAATTCCCCCCGATACTTGGCCCCTGCAATCATGGCCCCCAGATCGAGGGACAAGAGCCTCTTCTCCTTGAGACCCTCCGGGACGTCCCCATGGGCAATCCTCTGGGCGAGACCCTCCACAATCGCCGTCTTTCCCACTCCGGGCTCCCCAATCAGGACGGGATTATTTTTTGTGCGCCGAGAAAGGACCTGAACCACACGACGCACCTCTTCATCACGACCGATGACGGGGTCCATCTTGCCGCAACGGGCCCGATCCGTGAGGTCAATCGTATATTTTGTCAAGGCCTGATACTTGTCTTCGGGATTTTGATCCTTCACCCTTTCAGAACCGCGAATCTCGATGAAGGCCTTCAATAAAATATCACGCGTCACCCCTTCCTGTCTCAAGAGTACGGAAGCGCAGGTCTCTTTGGTTTCTAATAATCCAAGTAACAAATGCTCCGTACTCACATAGTCATCCTTGAGCTGTCCCGCCTCCTCCAGGGCCTTTTCCAGGACCTTTTGAAGGACGGGCGAGACCCCCGTGTGAACGGCCCCAGAAGAAACCGCCGGGAGTTTTGACAGGGCTGTCTGGATTTTTTCCAAGAGCATGGCCGCATTCACACCCACTTTTTTGAGCAGCGGAGGAACCACTCCGTCACCCTGATCCACAAGGGCATACAAGAGATGCTCCGGTTCCACTTGAGGGTTTCCCCGGCCCTGCGCCAGTCTCTGGGCCTCAAAAATGGCCTCTTGGGCCTTGACGGTAAAACGATCGAGTTGCATCACACCTTCTTCCTGAGGATAAAAATAATGTCCTATGAATTAAGTGATGGCGAAATAGGGAATGTCAAGTCGGCGGCTATTAAAGAAGCCTCAGAAACGCCACGATGGCAAAGACAGCGGCAAAGATGACCATAAACCAGAAAAGGGCCAGGTACCACTTGGGCCTTCCCCTCGCACGCCCGCGACGGGTCAGCGTCCAATCAAAGAAGGGGACAAAGACCGCGGAACCAAAGGCCTCCTCGCCACCCCTCTCTTTGTCCTTTTTCCACAGAAAACCGAAAAGCCTCCCAAGACCCTTCTTTTCCCTCTTCTCGACAATTTCACCTCCAATAGCCATGCCCGCCCGTCCCTCGATAGAGTCGGTGGCCGCCTGACGCCCCTCTATCCCCGTAAGGGCCCCTGACAAACGGACTTGAGGCATATCCAGGCCCTCAGCGGCCATCTGTTGTGCCTGGGCGGAGAGGGCCGTGGTTCCCCTTTGCATCCCCTCGGCAGCACGCGCAGCGGCCTTGGCCTGTTGCTGCAGGAGGAGGGCCATGGGGTCTTGTTGCTCTAAGGCCTTCTGTAGGGCCACTGGCTTGTACGAGAGGGCTTGATAAAGAAGGGCCCCTTTGATGCCCATTTCTTGGATCAAGGATTCGCCGATCTTGTTTCCCGGCAGGAGCTGGCCCAGGGTCTTTGCCACGGACTGACTGGCAATCGCCATCTGGGTAAATTTGTCCGCCTTGCCGCTTTGAAAAACAACATCGGAGACCAAGACGGGTTTTTGAGCCCCCTCCTGACCTTGAGACTTCTCTCCCACAAGACCACGATAAATCATCTCCTTGATGTCTTTCACCTCTGATGTTTTGGAGTAGAGATAATCCCCCACCCGCTGAAAGAAACCCTTCCAGTCTCCCTCCGATTTGGGTCGAAAGCAATGCTCCCCCT
>MGSF01000066.1:0-17486 GCA_001798715.1 Deltaproteobacteria bacterium RIFCSPLOWO2_02_FULL_50_16
CCGACATCGAGGTGCCAAACCGCGCCGTCGATATGAACTCTCGGGCGCGATCAGCCTGTTATCCCCGGCGTACCTTTTATCCGATGAGCGATGGCCCTTCCATCCAGAACCACCGGATCACTAAGACCTGCTTTCGCACCTGCTCGATTTGTAGATCTCGCAGTCAAGCTCCCTTATGCCTTTACACTCAACGGCTGGTTTCCAATCAGCCTGAGGGAACCTTCGTGCGCCTCCGTTACTCTTTTGGAGGCGACCGCCCCAGTCAAACTACCCACCAGACAGTGTCTCCCACCTGGTTTCACAGGATGGGGTGAGAACTCCAAAATAACCAGGGTGGTATTTCAAGGTTGGCTCCACGAGAGCTAGCGCCCCCGTTTCAAAGCCTCCCACCTATCCTACACAAATCACTTCGAAGCTCACTGCCAAGTTATAGTAAAGGTGCACAGGGTCTTTCCGTCTTTCCGCGGGTAGACCGCATCTGCACGGCCATTACAATTTCGCAGAGTCGCTGGTCGAGACAGTGTGGCAATCGTTACGCCATTCGTGCAGGTCGGAACTTACCCGACAAGGAATTTCGCTACCTTAGGACCGTTATAGTTACGGCCGCCGTTTACCGGGGCTTCGGTTCAAGGCCTCGCCGAAGCTAACCTCTTACCTTAACCTTCCGGCACCGGGCAGGCGTCAGACCATATACGTCGTCTTACGACTTTGCATAGTCCTGTGTTTTTGTTAAACAGTCGCCGCCACCCTTTCGCTGCGACCTCATCATGCTTCGAACGCGAAGTCCTACACATAATGAGGCACACCTTCTTCCGAAGTTACGGTGTTAATTTGCAGAGTTCCTTAACCAGCGTTCTCTCAAGCGCCTTGGGATCCTCTCCCCGCCTACGTGTGTCCGTTTACGGTACGGTCATCCTGTACAGTAACAACGAGGTTTTTCTTGGAAGCGTGGAATTACTCACTTTGTCCTGCAAAGCAGGTCGTCATCGCGTCTCGGAATAGTGTCCCGACGGATTTGCCTATCGGAACTTCCTACACGCTTAAATCTCGCATTCCATTGCGAGACTGAGCTATCCTTCTCCGTCCCCCCTTTGTGTAACCCATACAAGATGGTTCCGGAATATTAACCGGATATCCATCGCTTACGCCTTTCGGCCTCAGCTTAGGACCGACTCACCCTGGGCGGATTAACCTTCCCCAGGAAACCTTGGGCTTACGGCGCGGAGGTTTCTCACCTCCGTTATCGCTACTCATGTCAGCATAATCTCTTCTCGGACCTCCAGTCGTCCTCGCGATCGACCTTCACAGGCAACGAGAATGCTCCCCTACCGCCCTCAACACCAAAGTGTTGAGGACCCGTGGCTTCGGTATGATGCTTAAGCCCCGTTATATTTTCGGCGCAGGATCACTTGACCAGTGAGCTATTACGCTTTCTTTAAAGGGTGGCTGCTTCTAAGCCAACCTCCTGGCTGTTTATGCGTTCCTACATCCTTTCACACTAAGCATCAATTTGGGGACCTTAGCCGACGATCTGGGCTTTTTCCCTCTCGACGACGGACCTTATCACCCGCCGTCTGTCTCCCACCATAGCAGTTAACGGTATTCGGAGTTTGATTGGATTTGGTAGGCATTTCTGCCCCCTAGTCCATTCAGTGCTCTACCCCCGTTACTGAATGCGGTGAGGCTATACCTCAATATATTTCGGGGAGAACCAGCTATCTCCAGGTTTGTTTAGCCTTTCACTCCTACCCACAGTTCATCCGAAGCCTTTTCAACGGCTACCAGTTCGGACCTCCAGTGCCTGTTACGGCACCTTCATCCTAACCATGGGTAGATCACCTGGTTTCGGGTCTACTCCTAGCAACTTAAAACGCCCTATTCAGACTCGCTTTCGCTACGGCTCCGCCACAAAGTGGCTTAACCTTGCTGCTAAAAGTAACTCACTGACTCATTATGCAAAAGGCACGCGGTCACCCATTGCCCCTCGCTTGCGCTCGGGACCATAGGGCTACCACTGCTTGTAGGCATACGATTTCAGGTACTATTTCACTCCCCTCACGGGGTGCTTTTCACCTTTCCCTCACGGTACTAGTTCACTATCGGTCGGAAGCATGTATTTAGCCTTGGGAGATGGTCCTCCCGGCTTCCCACAGGATTTCACGTGTCCCGTGGTACTCGGGATACTCCTAGGGCCTGTCAAGATTTCGCCTACCAGGCTATCACTGTCTATGGCCGGGCTTTCCATCCCGTTCGGCTATCCCTTCAGGTCCCATATTGGAGTCCCACAACCCCCCGCCAAAGGCGGGGTTTGGGCTGTTCCCCGTTCGCTCGCCACTACTAGGAGAATCGAATTTCTTTCTCTTCCTCCAGGTACTGAGATGTTTCAGTTCCCTGGGTTTGCCTCCCTGACCTATGGATTCAGTCAGGGATACGAGGATATAACTCCCCGTGGGTTGCCCCATTCGGACATCCCCGGATCGAAGCTTGTTTAGCAGCTCCCCGAGGCTTTTCGCAGCTAACCGCGTCCTTCATCGCCAGCTTCCGCCAAGGCATCCATCGTACGCCCTTAGTAGCTTGACCATAAATTTGTTTTTAGTTTTGTCTTCTCACAAATCTATGTTTTCTTGAGTATACGTTCTCTATCTCTACTGATAATTAAATGCCATGCGTGCATTCATTTCTGA
The DNA here is from genome assembly GCA_001798715.1 of Deltaproteobacteria bacterium RIFCSPLOWO2_02_FULL_50_16. Classification (GTDB taxonomy): domain Bacteria; phylum UBA10199; class UBA10199; order 2-02-FULL-50-16; family 2-02-FULL-50-16; genus 2-02-FULL-50-16. Next base: position 2,685 of record MGSF01000066.1, read on the forward strand.
TATTAAATTGTCAAAGAACGAAAAAAACTTTATGGACGATTTTTCGTCACCGTGGAGACGACCGGGATCGAACCGGTGACCTCCTGCTTGCAAAGCAGGCGTTCTCCCAGCTGAACTACGTCCCCTCACCACGCTGACGAAAAATCGTGTTAAAGCAGGCGCGATCTTCACTTTGTGCACCTGTCGGCTTCGCCGCCAGGTACTCATTTCCCTAATCGTCCCAGCTCCTTGCGTTGGCTGGGAACTCAAGGGAAATGTGGGCCAAGGTGGAGTTGAACCACCGACCTCACCCTTATCAGGGGTGCGCTCTAACCAACTGAGCTATTGGCCCGCGTACACTGGACGGGCAGTTCAAACAAATCCACCCTACTTAAAAATCTCAAAGAACATTTTTACTGTTACAGCGTTAATCCCTTTATTCTCTCAAAACTAAACAGCGCGTCCAGCTAGGGCCCCCTAGATCCAAAGGACCTAGGATTGACCTTACATAGTGTGGGTACGATTTCCCAGATCCAGTTCCTGTCGCCTTTAAAGGGAAACATTTCCTGGTCCGTTTCCTCTTCTTCATCATCACTGACAAAGAAAGAAGGATATGAAAATCGCATCACCCAAACACCTTAGAAAGGAGGTGATCCATCCGCAGCTTCCGCTACGGATACCTTGTTACGACTTCACCCCAATCATGGTCCATACCTTGGGCGGCTGCCTCCGAAGTTAGCTCACCGACTTCTGGTATAAATCACTTTCGTGGTGTGACGGGCGGTGTGTACAAGGCCCGGGAACGTATTCACCGCGGCATGCTGATCCGCGATTACTAGCGATTCCAGCTTCATGCAGTCGAGTTGCAGACTGCAATCCGAACTTAGAGTACCTTTGATGGGATTAGCTCCCCCTCACGGGTTGGCAACCCTTTGTAGTACCCATTGTAGCACGTGTGTAGCCCTAGACATAAAGGCCATGAGGACTTGACGTCGTCCCCACCTTCCTCCCGGTTAACCCGGGCAGTCCCTTTAGAGTGCCCAACTAAATGATGGCAACTAAAGGCGGGGGTTGCGCTCGTTGCGGGACTTAACCCAACATCTCACGACACGAGCTGACGACAGCCATGCAGCACCTGTCTTGGGGCTCCCTTGCGGGCACTCCCTCTTTTCGGAGGGATTCCCCAGATGTCAAGTCCAGGTAAGGTTTTTCGCGTTGCGTCGAATTGAACCACATGCTCCACCGCTTGTGCGGGCCCCCGTCAATTCCTTTGAGTTTTAGTCTTGCGACCGTACTCCCCAGGCGGGATACTTAATGCGTTAGCGTCGGCACTGAGGGGGTCAATTCCCCCAACACCTAGTATCCATCGTTTACAGCGTGGACTACCAGGGTATCTAATCCTGTTTGATCCCCACGCTTTCGCGTCTCAGCGTCAATATTGGGCTAGTCAACCGCTTTCGCCGCTGGTGTTCCTCCTAATATCTACGCATTTCACCGCTACATTAGGAATTCCGCTGACTTCTCCCGTATTCTAGCCTTGGAGTTTCCCGCGCCATTCCCCAGTTAAGCCGAGGGATTTCACACGGGACTTTCAAGACCGCCTGCACGCGCTTTACGCCCAGTAATTCCGAACAACGCTTGCACCCTCCGTATTACCGCGGCTGCTGGCACGGAGTTAGCCGGTGCTTCCTCTGAAGGTACCGTCAACAACAGACCCTGTTCGAATCTATTGCATTCTTCCCCTCTGACAGAGCTTTACGACCCGAAGGCCTTCATCACTCACGCGGCGTTGCTGCGTCAGGCTTTCGCCCATTGCGCAATATTCCCCACTGCTGCCTCCCGTAGGAGTCTGGACCGTGTCTCAGTTCCAGTGTGGCTGATCATCCTCTCAGACCAGCTACCCGTCTTCGCCTTGGTAGGCCATTACCCTACCAACAAGCTGATGGGACGTGGGCCCATCCTTAAGTGATACCGTCCATGGAGAGGGCATCTTTGACCTCTGTTCCCGGAGGAACTGTGGTCTTATCCGGTATTAGCCCGCCTTTCAGCAGGTTGTCCCCGTCTCAAGGGCAGGTTACCCACGTATTACTCACCCGTGCGCCACTTTACACACCCCCGAAGGGGCTATCTCGTACGACTTGCATGTGTTAGGCACGCCGCCAGCGTTCGTTCTGAGCCAGAATCAAACTCTCCAGTTAAACTTGTCAAACCCCTGACTTGAAAGCCAGGGTTTTTGTTCTACTGGGATTCTCCCATCAAGAACTCGCAACACATTTCTCCCGAAGGAGGGTTCTTAGATGAGAGGTTTTAGTATTGACTTGGACCCTAACTGGCACATTTCGCTGTTTAGTTGTCAAAGAACAAACACCCTCCTTTTCGCCAAAAGAGGACCCACACCAAAGTTTCGATGGAATCGAATCTTCGGCACCGTTGTCATCTATTGTTCTGTTAAAAGAACAGAAGTACTTCCGGATAAGGGGGGCCTATGTAACAAATCTCTATTTGCAGTGTCAAGATAAAAAGAAAATCAAAAAACTCAAAGACTTAGCCCCTCTTCCAGGGCGAAAACCTAGCGGAAAATAACCCTATAAAACCGGCGCTTGCCAACCTTGAAAAAATACTCGCCTCGGGCCGGAAGGCCCCCCTGAGGATCAGTAAACTTTTCATCGTTGATGATCACGGCATTCTGGGAAATGAGGCGGCGTGCCTCGCCAATACTCTTCGTTAATTTAAGCTCCCATAAAATCTTGGCCACAAGAATCGGATGCTCATCGGCAGGAAGCATAACTTCAGGAACATTCGCCGGTTTTTCTTTCTGAGAAAATATCCTTTCAAATTCCTGAAGCGCTTCAAGAGCTGCTGCTTCACCATAAAAACGGGTGACCATTTCACAAGCCAAGTCCTTCTTGGCCTTCATGGGATGAAGGTCTCCCTTTTTAACCTTTGCCTTCAATTGGGCCAACTCTTCCATCGTCTGAAACGAAAGAAGATCATAATACATCCACATCAATTCATCGTTAATCGACATCATCTTGCCCAAAATTTCTTGAGGGGATTCCGTAATACCAATCGCATTTTTGAAAGTCTTACTCATCTTCTGAATGCCATCGGTCCCCACAAGCAAAGGAAGGGTCAAGACAACCTGGGGCTCCTGTCCCGCATCCTTCTGAAGGTGGCGCCCAACAAGCAGATTAAACTTCTGGTCGGTTCCACCAATCTCTACATCGGCCTGGAGCTGAACAGAATCAAATCCTTGAATCAAAGGATAAAGAAATTCATGAACGGCTATCGACTCGCCCGACTTGTAACGTTTTTCAAAATCATCGCGCTCCAGCATCCTTGCTACACTATATTTGGAGGCCAATCGAATAAGATCGGTGGCCGTCTTGGCCTTCATCCACGATGAGTTATAAACTACCTGAGTCCGTTTGCGATCCAGTATTTTAAAAACCTGTTCCTCGTAGGTCTTGATGTTCTTTTTGATATCCGTCTCAGAAAGCTCCGGACGGGTATTGCTGCGACCCGAGGGATCGCCAATCGCGGCCGTGAAATCACCAATCAAAAAAATGACATGATGACCGAGATCTTGGAAGGCCTTCAGTTTGTTTAACAAGACCGTGTGTCCCAGGTGAAGATCCGCGGCCGTCGGATCAAAACCCGCCTTGATGCGCAAGGGGCGTTTATCCTTGAGTTTTTTGATAAGCTCTTCTTCGGAAATGAGCTCCACCACCCCTCGTTTAATGTCTACCAATTGCCTTTTGACTTCTGGATCCATTTCTTGCATAAAATTTTCTACTTCTTCGAGGATTACTTCGCAAATTCAACCGATCGGGTTTCTCGAACAACGGTGACCTTTATTTGTCCCGGATAGGTCAACTCACTTTCAATTTTTTTGGCAATATCCTTGCTGAGAACACTCGCCTCCATATCCGTCACATGATCCGGTTGCACCAAGACCCTTAATTCGCGTCCCGCTTGGATGGCATAGGCCTTTTCAATGTGATTAAAGGAGGTGGCGATATTTTCCAAGTCCTCCAACCGCTTGACATAGGTTTCTACAACTTCCATACGGGCCCCCGGCCGTGCCCCGGAAATGGCATCGGCCGCACTGACCAAATGATCCAAAATAAACTCCTGAGGAATATCCTCGTGGTGAGCCTCAATGGCATGAACAATATCTTCCGCTTCCCCATATTTTTTACAATACTCGGCCCCAATAACGGCATGGGCCCCTTCAACCTCGTGAGTGACGGCCTTTCCCACATCATGCAGAAGGGCTGCCCGCCGCGCCTTTTTGACATTCACCCCCAACTCCGCCGCCATCATTCCCGCAATAAAAGAGGATTCGATGGAATGACGCAAGACATTTTGGGCATAACTAAAACGAAATTTTAAGGCCCCCAAAAGCTTAATGAGCTCTGGATTCACTCCATGGAGATCCAACTCAAACGTCGCCTGCTCCCCCGCCTCATAAACGATCTTCTCCACCTCTTTCGTCACCTTTTCAACCATTTCTTCAACACGGGCCGGGTGAATACGACCGTCGGCCAGGAGACGCTCCAAGGTGATCCTCCCCACCTCCCGACGAATCGGATTATGAGAGGCCAGAATGACGGCACCGGGAGTATCATCAATAATCAAATCACACCCCGTCAGGGCCTCAATGGCACGAATGTTCCGTCCTTCACGACCGATAATGCGCCCCTTCATGTCATCACTGGGCAGATTGACTACGGAGACAGAGGCCTCCTGGACATGCTCCCCGGCCAGGCGTTCGATGGCAATGCTAACAATATATTTAGCCCTTTTATCGGCCTCCTCTTTGGCCTGCTCCTCAATTTGCTTGATCGACTTCGCCGCCTCATGTTTGGCCTCACTGAGCATCTGGTTTAACAACGTCTTTTTTGCCTCTTCGGCCGTCATCCCGGAGATCTGTTCCAATTTCCTCTTTGTCTCTTCATGGAGATTGGCAACTTTTTCCTTTTCCTGATCGAGGGCCTTTTCGCGATGATAGACATCTTTCTCCATCTGGCCTAGGGCATGTTCCTTGCTGTCCAATATCTCAAACTTCTTATCCAAGGTCTCCTCACGCCCTTGCAATCTCTTTTCAATCTCCTGCAACTCCCTACGACGCGCCTTGGCCTCCGCCTCCACCTCCATCTTGCCCTTGACGGCTAGGTCTTTTGCCGTAATGTCTGCCTCCCTGACAATGTGTTCTGATTTCCGCTGGGCCTCATTCAATTGAGTCTTTATCTTGATTTCCAGATTGCGTCGTGTCCTCGTCATGAGGACCATACGCAGAAAAAAACCAAGACCCACTGAGACAATAACGACTAAAAGATAAACCCAATACATTAATATGAGCTTCATGATCGCTTCCTTTCTCCTGAAACCCGCATCCTCGTCATTCCAGGATCTCTTGTTGACGCTCCTCGGTCACCACATAGTCACACCGCAAATCATGGGATTCACAAAAAACCTCATCTACGACTTGAAAATCAAAGGCGAGTCCTATTTTAAATCCATGAACTTCCCTTATAGAATGGTCGTAAGTCCCCCACCCCATCCCTAAACGATATCCACGATTGTCAAAACCCACGGCGGGAATTATATAAAGATCGATGTCTTTTAGCGGGAGGACTTCACACGATCCCCTCGCCTGAAAAAATCCCCAGCGGGTGAGTTCCATATCCCCTGAAAGATCCTGAACCTCCCGAAAATCAATGGAAGGAGGATTCTCCCCTTGACAGGAAAGATGGGGATAACAAGTCCTCTTCTTTGTCCGACTGGCTTGATAAAAAAGGATGTCCGTAGCCACTTCTTGGCGGAAGGCTTTATACAAACCAATAGAATGGGCCTTCTGAAATTCATCCAGATCAAGGACGTGCCGCTGGATGAGGCGACTCTTTTCCATCCAGTCTTGATGAGACATCCTCTCTCGCTTATTGAGGAGGGAGCGTCTCAAATCCCTTTTATTTTTCATCGATGAACACAAGAGAGGCGGGCTAATGATCTCAAAAATGGAAAAAAGAGGAAGTAGTCGGTGCTAGAAAAAGGGTTATTCCAGGATCCTAAAATCGCAGACCCCAAAGAAAATCAAAAAAACTAATAAATGATTTCATGAATAAAACAATTTCTCGCTTACAACGTTAAAATGACAAACAAAAACCGCTTTTTCAACATTAAACAACCTGATTTTTCCTCTCTTCGTATAGGCCCTTCTCTCAAGCCTCCTTGGTATTTTCGGCTCAAAAACCCTTTGAGCCGACCTTTAAAGATGTGCTTCATCGCCACACCCTTGAAGATGAATCCCCTGCCTTTGCCGTGTGAACGTTATGTTTGGAACCCGCACCCTATAGGTGGGGACCTTATTGCTGCTTTAGGCTTCCCTAGCCTCCATCAAGGATGAAGGCAAAGGCATGCTCACCACAGCAAGGGAAAGTTCCCGAATTAACATTAAAGGTTCGTAACAAATAGGCTCATCACGAACAACGCAGGGGAACCTCTTTAATTCTCAAGGCCAACAAGCCTCCTTAATTTAAAAGATCTATGACAACTCCTTATCGATCAAACCAATCAAATCTTGAATCCTCTTTTCAACCTTCCCTTCCATTCTGCCTCGTTCTTCTTTAAATTTCAAGTACTCATCCGCAATATTCATACAAGCCAAAAGGACGGTGTCAATTGTGGGAACAGACTTGCCCATCTTCTTGACTTCCTTTATTTTTTCATTCACATACGTCGCCACCTGCTCCACAAAGGCCTTGTCATTATCGGTCTTCACCGTAAACTTATGATTAAAAATCACGACTTCGATGGGTTTTTTCTGCAAGGCCTTCCCCCTTCATCGAGGATGATCTTATGCAGAGTTTAAAATTTAGTCAATGTATTTCAGGTAATTGGACGAATTTCCAAGATTTTGGATTAATCTTATAAAGAACCTGACAATCTTTGTGAGGACCTTGAGGAGATAGCAAGATCAAAATCGACCCGCCTCTTCTCCACATTCACCTGTTTCACCCTGATCTTCACAAGATCTCCAATCTTAAAGGCTTTTTTCGTTCGTCGCCCTTGCAACTTATGGGCCTTTTCATGAAAAACATAATAATCCCCTTGCAGATTTTTGATGTGAACCAAGCCTTGAACAAAATACTCTTTAAGCTCCACGAAGAAACCAAAATCGGTCACACTACAGATGATCCCTTCATATTCCTTTCCAATTTTATCCTTCATGAAGAGGGCAACGGCCCAATCGCGAGAGGCCCATTCTGCCTTCATGGAGACCCTCTCTTGCTCGGAACAGTGGGTGAGCATTTCTTGCATCTGCCCCCTCCGGGCCGAACGGTCCTTCACAGAAACGGACAAGGGAGATGACCCCAGGGCCTCTTTCAAGAGGCGGTGGACAATGAGATCGGGATAGCGACGAATGGGTGAGGTAAAATGCGTATAACAGGGAGAGGCAAGACCAAAATGGCCACAATTATCCACGCTATATTCGGCCTGTTTGAGCGACCGCAGAAGGAGATAATTGACAATCCGTTCTTCTGAGCGACCTCGCATGGATTGAATCAGTTGGGCCAAATTCTTGGATGTTATTTTATGACCCCCGGGGAGTCCCAGACCCATATTGTGAATAAATTCCCTAAAATCCTTCATCTTCTCACGATCGGGCACATCATGAACCCGATACACCGTCACAGACATCTTAGATGTCAGATAAGTCGCGACGGCCTCATTGGCCACGATCATAAACTCCTCGATCATCATATGGGCCTTGTGTCTTAAGGCCTTGGCAATAGATTCTACCTTTCCTTCCTCCAGATTTAAAACAATCTCCGGTTCTGGAAGGTCAAAATCGAGACTCCCTCTCTCAAATCGCCGGAGGCGCAATTGATCACACAACCCTTCCATCAACTTTAAATCCGGATAAATGGACGCATATTTTTTTTGAAGGGCGGCATCGTTATCAAGGATCATTTGTTTGACTTCGCGATAAGTCAATCGAGCTCGACTCCGGATAACACTTGGATAAAACCGGCTTTGGACGAGAAGTCCCGTGGCATCAAAATCCATCTCAGCCGTCATGGTCAATCGATCCTGATGCGGCACCAAGCTGCACAGATTATTGGAAAGCACCTCGGGCAACATGGGAATACATCTTGCCGGAAAATAAGTACTCGTGGATCGCTGATGCGCCTCCCTATCAATCGCCGTCCTGGGTTGGACATAATGACTGACATCGGCAATGCTCACCCACAGTCGAAAATGCCCCCGGGACAAAGATTGGATCCCCACGGCATCGTCAAAATCCTTGGCCGTCTCCCCATCAATGGTCATCATCACCAAGGAACGAAGATCCCTTCGTCCTTTGAGGTCCCCAGCCATTTTTTCCTGAGAAAAATGGCGAGTCTCATCCTGAACTTTTTGAGGAAAGGCCTCCCGAAGACGAAATTCCTTAATAATCGACTCTATCCCCGAGGCCTTCTGAGAGGAATCCCTCTCCCCTTTTTTGAGTCCTCCCTGATCCCTGCCCTTATGATGCGGCCCGATATTCGTGGAGGGGGCCAAGAGGTAACGATGCCCCTTCCCTCGAATCAGTTGTCTTGAACGGACGAGGGCCTGCATGAGGTTATGAAAGGATCGACGCCCTTCCATAGGGATCTTGAAGTGATGAATAAGCTCCCTTGCCAAGATCCATGTCCCAGGGCGTTTTTTAAAGTAATCCAGTATTTTGACAAGATCATCCTGCATAAAGAATCATCCCTTATTTGACCTACTTATGTGATATTCGCAAGGATATTACTGAGGGGCCCCCATTTATTTTTGAGATCTTGTGAAAAACAACCCTCTATGGTTTATTAACTTTCAATGAGTACAGCTTAAATGACCAACCATAAGTATTTCTAACTTTGAATGAGCACATGAGTACTCATTCAAAGTTGAAATGCTATAAAAATATTTCATAGACCTTCTCCAAAGATCGTAGTATGAAAATTTCAAGGATACTTGTTATGTCACCTGTGGATGACGTCCTTGAGGAATATTGTCCTGAGTGTGGTAAATATGTGGGCGGAGATTCTATCTGTCCCTATTGCGATCATGAAATCTTCAACGAATCTGGCATTGAAGAATCTGAAGAGGAATCTGAAGAAGGGCCCGAAGACCTCCAATAAATAATAATCTGCAAGAAAAAGAGGGCCGTTTCGCCCTCTCTAATCCATTGTTGCAAAAACTGTCCCTTTAGAGGTAGATCATAGATTCTGATGAATCGTTTTTAGTATTGCGAGGATGGCAGAATTGCCTGGACAACCTTAATGTAAACTACTTAAAAGTGTCCAGGTCCCACGCAGTGATTTTATAAGTGATTGCGTGGGAGTAGATCCTGACGGCCATTGACCTCAATTTTGCGGCGGTGGTGGAACTGGTAGACACGCTAGCCTCAGGAGCTAGTGGCCGCAAGGCTATGGGGGTTCAAATCCCCCCCGCCGCACATTTCCTCGTTGCTTTGCGAGGGCTTCACGTCCTCGCAAAGCTTACGAGGAAATTGCACTTTTTCACGCAGCGAAAAAGTGCCAAAAGTAAAACTGCCATTGAGACCGCCGAGATTCCCTCAACAACGGGACAAAGATAAAAATGTCCTGTTTGTCGTAAAAACATCTTTTTTTTTAATTTTTTTTGATCTTCCTTTTTTAAGGTATGAATTTATTATATCCTGTTGATTTTAAATATTAATTAGGAATGCACCTGCCTCAATAAATATACATATTTTTGCATAATTTTAAATTTTATAGATTTATTTAACGCTCATAATCGGCTATACTTTCCCTACAAAGGGATAAATCTTCCATTTGTTTGTTTTTTAAAAATTTTTAACTAGATTTAATATATTGTGATAATATTTTTATTCTATAAGTACTTATTATTATACACTAAAAATTGATATTTTGTTTTTGTTGTAATATAAATGTGCATATTTATTTTTATAAAAAAGTAATTTATACATATAATTTCAATGTCTTTTCCTGATACTGTAGGTCATCAATATAAGATCATTCGTCACCTAGGACAGGGGGCTACGGGAACGGTCTATCTGGCCCATGATGAAAATGTCGAAATCAGGACTGTTAAAATTCTCAAAAATTGGCGCCCGGATCTCCCCCATGAGTATGCCCTCTCTCATTTTCGGCAACATTTTCGGTTATTAAAAGAGCTTTATCACCCGGGACTGGCCCAACTTTATGACTTCGGATTTGACGATGACAATCAGTGCTATTACATCATCTCAGAATATATCGAGGCCCGTGACCTTTTCACAGCCACCATTGGTTGGACACCCTGGATCATCGAAGAACTGATCGTGCAGGCCCTTCGCGTCTTGGACTACCTCCACTCTCGTGGCCTCTTCCATCTCAATCTTAAGCCCACCAATCTCCTCGTCACCCCCCTTCGTCACCTAAAAGTCATCGATCTAGATCTTATGCGACAGAGTCTCCCCCAACAACCCTTGGGCGATCCTGCCTATAGGGCCCCCGAGCTTATTTATGGATTTCCCCCTGATGGTCGATCGGATCTCTATGCCATGGGGATCTTATTTTATCATTGTCTTGCGCGCAAAAATCCATTTTTGGGAAATACTATTCAAGAAACGCTGACACGACAAACGAGTTTGACCCCCACTACCATTAATCAGATCAAACCAGGAATCCCCTCCTACCTCAACAGGATCCTCGTAGGTCTTCTCGAAAAAAATAGTTCGGAGCGCTATGCGAAGGCCTCTCAAGTCATTCGGGATATCAATCAATTCTCCGGCCATAACTATCCCGTGGAAACCCCGGAGACCCCTTTCCATGACCTCCCTGATGAGGGAATGTTTATTGGACATGAAGAGGAGAAGAATAGAACCCAGGCCTTTTGTCGCCAGCTTTTAAATCCGTCTCCAGAAGACCTCCCGCAAACCCTCTGGATTCAAGGTGCCGAAGGCCTTGGCAAAACATCCTTTATCCGTGAACTTCAATACTTTTGTTCCTCCATGGGCCTTGAAGGTATCTCCATTCACCCCTCTCGAGAAATACCGATGACTACCCATCCTGAAATTTTTTTTCTCGATGACGTACAATCCTGGTCCTACAATGATGAAGAACGCTGGACCCAATATCTCCACAAAAAGGGTCCTTCTTCCTTCCTCTGTGTCATGGCCTCACCCCCCGAAAAGACGCCTCCCCTCCCACGCGCCCACTCCCTCATGAACCTTTCTGACCTTAAAATCCTGACATTAAAACCCCTGCATCTGGAACAAATAGGACACTCCATAACCTCCCTGACAAAGATCGCCTCACCCCCTCGTGCCTGGCTCGAGCTCCTCCACGAGCTCACAGGGGGATCTCCCCTCCTGCTTCGAGAATGGCTCAAGCTGTTTTTGAAACAGGGGCTCCTCCTCGACGAAGAGGGGGCCTGGCGTCTTTTGACAACCGATGAAATTAAAGAAGCCATGAAGGCCGCCTCTCTTCCGACAAATACCGAGACCCTGATTCTCAAAAAGAAGGCGGAAAGCCCCCCAGGGGCTCAACAATTGCTTTCCATTTTATGCCTCATCGACACCCCGCTTTCCCTGGGCCATCTAGAATTCATTCTTGATCAAAAATCACTCTGCCAAGAATCCCTCAACCTTCTTCATCAAGGGTGGTTGAGTTGGGAGGCAAAAAATCAAGTCTTGTCCTTTAAATCGTCCGTCTTCAAAAAGATCCTTAAGAAATCCCTCCCCCATGACGAAAAAACAGGCCTCCATGATCGGCTCGCTGAAAAACTGACACAACTGGGTTTTGGCCCTGAAAAAGTCATGGCCCAACGCGCCTTCGGCAAAGACCCCTCAAAGGCCAATGAGGCCCTTTTGGGTTATGCCCACAGGCTCCTTGAACAGGGGCGCATTGAAGAGGCCATCCAAAAACTCGAGATCCTTCTCACTCGAATAGAGGCGACGACGTCCCCCGAGAAAACCCTCGAAGTCCATATACTTCTTATAAAGGCCTTTATGCAGAGCTATCATATCCAAAGGGCTCACATCCTTATTCCAAAAATACTTTTTTTGGCACAGGTCCTTTATGAGGAAAATGAAGATCACCTCGAGATTTTAGAAGTTCTCCACAGGGTGGGACAATGGTGCATAAGACTTCACCTTCCCGAACTGATTCGCAATGCCTATGAGCTGGGATATGAAATATTGAAAAAAAGTAAATCCACGGATCCTGTCTTGGATCTCTTGATTCGAAACGGGTTGGCACAGGCCTCCCTCCATGAGGGACAGCTTAAAAAGGCAAAAGCGACCTTTCAAAAAACCCATGCCGCCTGGCAAGGTCTCTCGACCACCGAACAGGCAAAAATCACCAACAACTTCCTCGGACAGGTTTATTTAGCCCTTGGTGAGATCGATCAGGCCTCAACTTTTCTAAAGGATCATTTGGAATTTGTAAAAAACCTCAACGATAAAGAGATTCAAGCACAATACTTCTGTGATCTGGCCAAGACCTGTCTCGCCTCAAAAGATCTTGAAGCAGCAGAAAAATATTTCAGTGAAAGCTCCTTTTTGGCCCAAGAGTGTCATCATTTTTCCCTCCTTGTCTCCTCCTCTCTTGGACTCTCCCGTACTCTCTTGGAGCGCCAAAAATCAAAGGAGGCCCAAAAGATTTTGCAACAGGCCCTTATCTATTCCCAAAAACTTGACGAACCCTCTTTGACGGCCTCCATCTATTATGACCTGGCACAACAACTGATAAAAACCCCTGAAAAGAAAAAGGCCGAAACCTACTTGTGGCAGGCTGTTCGCACCATCAAGGGTCTCCAAAAACAATCCTCGGAGGATATAAAGATCTTGGCACAATCTTATTTGGCTCTGAAAATACTAGAACCCTCCGACAAAACCGAGGGGCCAGAAAAAGTCATCGCTCCTCTTCCCCTTCAACCGCCCCCCCAAGGGGACGACCTCCTCACAAAAGGATCCACTCTCTCCTGGCAAACTCTCCACTCCCTTTTGACTCCCCTGCATCAAGAAAATGACTGGAATCAACTCCGTCACCTGATCCTTCAACAAACTTATCACCTTATTTCGGCCGATATAACCGCCTTGTTGATTAAAAATGATTTGGGAGAGGCGGAACTTTCGGCCTCCCATCCCTTTCCCCTCCCTCCCACCTCACGTCATCAGATCACAGAAAGGGTACAAAAGTTTTTTGAGACCGCAAAAGGGCCTTCTCACGAGGAATCCAAGGAGAAATATCTCATCCTCCCCTTATGGGAAAATGACCAAACCACAGGATCCCTTTACTGGGAGACGGCCTCCGAGGGACCTCCATGGAAAAATACGACGGTGTTGACCATTTTGAAGAGTTTTGCCGAACAGGTGAGCTATGCCATGACTCGTGTCCATCGTTTTCACACGATCCACGAAACTCAGCAAAAACTTCAAACTCAACTGGATCAAACCCAGGGACAGCTCCTTTTGGCACGATCCCTTCTTGAAGAAGAATCACTGAGCGCACAAAATCGTTACGCAAGCAAAACGCTCACCTCCCATTCTGCGACAATGAAAAAATTAATCAAGATACTAAAAAAAATCGCCCCCTCTCCCCTCCCCGTCCTGATTGTAGGAGAAAAAGGAACAGAAAAGGAGACCCTGGCCCACATTTTTCACTTTAACAGCCCTCGCAAAGACAAGCCGTTTCTCTCTCTCAACTGCAGCACCCTCCCTGAGGCCCTGATGGCCCAAGAACTCTTTGGCGGTCCTGCAAAACAGGGTCTATTAGCCGCTGCCCATCAAGGGACGCTCTTTCTGGAAGACATTGACCATCTTTCTCCTGACCTCCAGGTAAAACTGGCCCATTTTCTCCATACCAAGGAATTTATTTCACACGACAACACCCCCCTCAAGACCGACACGAGAATCCTTGTAACCAGTGAAACCGACCTGAAGACAAAAAGGAGATCGGGAAAATTACGTGAAGAACTTTATGCTATCTTGAATCCCATTGAGATCACTCTTCCTCCCCTCCGCGAAAGACGGGAGGATATCCCTGATCTGGTGGAGACCTTTTTGAAGGAGTATCAGCAGGAAACAAACAGCCCCCACCCCTATACCCTCGACAAGAAGGTCTTGAAGCGTATCGTCAATTATGACTGGCCGGGGAATTTGGGAGAATTGGAAAATTTTATCCGCGTGGCCTGTGCCTTGGCCGAGGACTACAGGATCACTGTGAACACCCTCCCCGAACATTCCCCCCTCTCCCCCCGTGCGACAACACGATCCCAGTCCATCCATCGGAAAACGAGCCCGGAAGAATCGATTCTGATCGACAAACACAATACCTATGATCCCTCCAAGACCTGGGAAGACTATGAAAAAATCTTCATGACCGAGGCTTACAGGCATCATCATTTTCGGGCCCTGCCGACCGCGAGGGATTTAGGAGTTTCCCCCCCCACACTCTACCGAAAGATCAAGATGTGGCGCTTAAACGACCCCCACAATCCCCTCTATGAGGAGACCTTCCACTACCTTCCCGAAATCAATCTCAAGGAATTTCGCTCCCAACTCTTCAGGGCCGCCCTGCAGTATCACAAGCGTCCTTACAAGGCCTTAAGGGCCCTGGGCGTCTCTCAGGGGTTTTTCTATAAGATTCTTAAGTCGCTTAAAAGTGAATAAAAATTACTTTGGCATAGGCGCCGCGGCACACCGGGCCCCAATATCGATCTCGTGGTTCGGCAGGCCATTATAGTCGCGTATCGCCGTGGGCCATCTATTAAATTCCACAAGGGAAAGACGATCTGAAGTGA
>MGSF01000066.1:17505-22861 GCA_001798715.1 Deltaproteobacteria bacterium RIFCSPLOWO2_02_FULL_50_16
CGAAACACCCCCCAAGACATGCGCCCTCCCCTCCTGCGGTCCTTGGGGATCTAGGGGATTATAAGAGGCATAGGCGCCATCACTATAAGAATCCCGGCGCCATTCCCGGACGACACCTCGAACCGCCGAAAGTCCAAAATCATTGGTGACAAAGGCCGTGAGGCGGGGCGATGTCGGCCGAACCAGATTGGACAAACCAACATCCTCAAAAAAGCGCAACTGCTCCTCTCCCCCAAAGGCATGATAGGAATAAAGCGGCGTGCCTCCCTCAAGATGACGAAGCGCCTCGTCGGGCGTCAAGGAGAGCACCTGAATGGCCGGACTACCGTTTTGCACCTCAACCCTTGCCTCATCCCACGTCAGGGTCCCCCCTGTAAGAGAATCGACAAGGAGATAATAACCCTCTAAAATGGTCGCGCCTCCTTGATACTGGGGGCGTGACCTAAAAAGGGCCGAAAATTCTTCGTAGTCCCTGGCCCCCTTCATGGCCAAAAGGAGATCATTCGTTAAAAGCATCGTCTTTAAATTGTCGGGGGACACCCTTTCCTCATGCACAATCTCCTGACCCCTTGCCCGATCAAATCTCTTCCAACGGATGACAACCGCCCCTCCCTCAAGGGTCAGTTGCCGGATGGCCCCCTTCTCAACATAGACCCCTTGGGCCTCCGTCAAGAGGGCCGCCCCGTGCCGCAAACAATAATCATTGGCCATACCCCAAGTCAGCCCCACGGCCGGTTGGAGGTCACCGCTCACCTCCCAGGGCAGTGAATAATTTGTCCACGCAATCGGCGCGGGTCTTGTCTCAAGACAATTGTTTAAAAACCCAAGGGCCTCTTCGGTGGTCGACATAGGCCTGTTAAGTCTCAAGACCCGTTCGCCAGATTGGATCTGATCACAGGGAGGGGTGTCCTTCACGACGATCTCCAAAAGGGGGCGGGTCGCCCTGTAATAATAATCGCCATTCATGATGGGAATCTTTGTCGGGCAAAACGGGGAAATATAAACGGGGGTCAAGGGGGCATCGCTCCCCGCGATGGGACTCCCCAGGATCAGAAGGTCATCCCCTGTAGGTTGTGTCCTGACATCATTGATGGAGGGACAAACAAGGTCATAGCCGGCCATAATAGTACCCCTTTCTTCAGGGGGGCTTGTCGTCAAAAAATGCAAAATGTTGCTATCCCATAAGACAATAAAGTCTAAATGCTCTTTTTTATTGAAGAATTGGGTTGACAAAAGGGAGGTTTTTGGGCGAAAGCGAGGAGAAAGTAACAAATAATCTTATGAAAGAACGTGAAATATGGGCGACTCGGATCGGGCTGATTCTCGCCATGGCGGGTAATGCCATCGGTCTGGGAAATTTTCTGCGTTTTCCGGTTCAATGCGCCGGTAACGGGGGCGGGGCCTTTCTCGTCCCCTATTTTATTGCCCTCATTCTTTTGGGCATTCCCCTCATGTGGGTGGAGTGGGCCATGGGGCGTTTTGGGGGCGGCCATGGCCACGGAACCACCCCCGGGATGTTTCACAAACTCTGGCACCACCCCATGGCCAAATATCTCGGGACCATCGGGATCTTTATCTCCTTCGGTGTGGCCGTCTACTATGTCTATATTGAATCGTGGACGCTCGGGTACACCTTTTTTTCGGCCACGGGAAAATATTTCGGACTCCAGACGCGTGAGGCCATGGGGGCCTTTTTGGGGAGTTACCAGGGGAAAATCCACACCGAACACTTTAGCGGTCTCTGGGCGGCCTACCTCTTTTACCTCGTCGCCCTGGCCCTCAACATCTACATCCTCTCCAAGGGCATCGTCAAAGGGATCGAACTCCTGGCCAAGATCGCCATGCCCCTTCTGTTTATCATGGCCATTCTCCTTGTCATTCGCGTCTTCTCACTCGGAACCCCTGATCCAGCCCAGCCGGAAAACTCCATTATTAACGGATTGGGTTTCATGTGGAACCCCGACCTTGCCAGCCTCAAAAATGCCAAGGTCTGGCTGGCCGCCGCCGGGCAGATCTTTTTTACCTTGAGCGTGGGCTTTGGGGCCATCCAAACCTACGCCAGTTACCTAAGGAAAAATGATGATGTCGCCCTCAACGGCCTGACCACCGCCGTGACCAATGAATTTGCCGAGGTGATCTTGGGCGGATCCATTGCCATCCCCGTGGCCGTGGCCTTTTTTGGCGTCGCGGGAACAGCCGCCATCGCCCAGGGCGGGGCCTTTGACCTTGGATTCCAGTCCATGCCCCTTATTTTTATCATGGCCATTCTCCTTGTCATTCGCGTCTTCTCACTCGGAACCCCTGATCCAGCCCAGCCGGAAAACTCCATTATTAACGGATTGGGTTTCATGTGGAACCCCGACCTTGCCAGCCTCAAAAATGCCAAGGTCTGGCTGGCCGCCGCCGGGCAGATCTTTTTTACCTTGAGCGTGGGCTTTGGGGCCATCCAAACCTACGCCAGTTACCTAAGGAAAAATGATGATGTCGCCCTCAACGGCCTGACCACCGCCGTGACCAATGAATTTGCCGAGGTGATCTTGGGCGGATCCATTGCCATCCCCGTGGCCGTGGCCTTTTTTGGCGTCGCGGGAACAGCCGCCATCGCCCAGGGCGGGGCCTTTGACCTTGGATTCCAGTCCATGCCCCTTATTTTTCAAAAAATCCCCTTGGGACAACTCTTCGGGACGCTCTGGTTTGCCCTCCTCTTTATCGCCGGCATGACATCCTCCGTCGCCATCATCCAACCCTTCATGGCCTTTTTGCAGGACGAGTTTCACTGGACACGCAAAAAGGCGACCTGGATGGCCGGAACGATCCTCTTCATCCTTGGACAACCCGTCATCTTCCTCCTCAAGACCGGTTACCTGGATGAGTGGGATTTTTGGATGGGGACCTTCGGCGTGGTGGCCTTTGCCTTTATCGAGGTCGTCATCTTTATGTGGATCTTTAAATCGGACAGGGCCTGGAATGAAATCACCCAGGGGGCCGATATCCGTATCCCCCGCATTTTTTATTATATCCTCAAATACGTCACACCCCTGTTTCTCTTGCTCCTTCTCATTGCTTGGCTCTATCAAAGCGGGATCGACATCCTGCTCCTCAGAGGTGTCCCGGATGAAAAGGTCACCACCATTGTTTTTGCCCGCATCATCATGTCGCTCTATTTTATGGCCCTTTGTCTTGGCGTTCATTGGGTGGCCAAAAACAGGGCCCACTGGAGGACACACCGATGACACTCTTGGGCTGGATTTTTATGATTTTATCGTGGTCTCTTCTGATCGGCTTTACCATCTTTTGCTACATTAAGGCCTTCAGCAAACCCCCTCAACATTCGATGGATAAATGAGGGCAACGAAGTAGCCCCTCTTTACATGTACGTGCATACACGTCCCTGTAGGGATGGGGCAGTGCTTCGGGCCTTACGACAAATCCTTTAACTGCCCAATGACAGCATCCAGGGAAGGACAATGGGGGAAGAGTTTGAGACCCGTGATCTCCTGAGACAGGGCCACATACATCGAAGTGAATGTCTTTTTGAAATCTCCCTGCAACCGTTCGGGCTGACACCCAAAATCCTCCCGAAGGACTTGGGCGATCGCACGGTTGGTCTGACCCGCTATCTTTTTTGACTTCATGATCTTTTCCACGAAATCAGGCTGAAACTTTTTGTAGTATTGACGCAGGGGTTCCTTGCTGATCTGGACCCCATTTTTTAATAAACGCAATTCATCGGGGGTCACCGAGTCCCCCATCACGAGTCGATCCGTCTTGAGAAATTCGACCTTGCCGTCCCAGAGCTCCACACCCACCTTAGAAAAGAGATGCATCAGAAACAGGGCCACCAGGAATGTAAGCTCCTGGAGATCTTGAAACTCCTGCCCCTCAAGCCCTGATATACGCTGGGCCTCCTCCGGCATCATGTATCGGTCCCCCGGCTCCAGCTTTGTCGAAAACTCCATCACCGGCCTCGGAAGCCAGCTGCCCTCGGCCGCGGGTTTTTTGAGACCCAGCGTCTTTGCATAATCCGGATTTTTTGCAAATCTCTCTAAAAGAGAGCTCCCCTTCGGCAGACCAAAACGAAAGATATTTTCTAAAGGAACGAGATAATTTTTTAAACCCCGAAAGATCGCACTGTAATCCCATCGGAGGTTTCCATTTTCCATAAGACGCTGGGGGCGAATAATCCGGACGGAGGCCACTTCCATGAGGGTGGTCGGTTCACGAAGATCGGACGTCTTGACCAAACGGCCCGAGGCGTCCCTGACACCCCGGTAATGCGTCTTAAATCCATCTTTTTTAAGTCTCGACAACGTCGACGAATCCAATAATCGCCGACGGACATCGGTGTCTTCAATTTTTCCCCACACCGGGGAAGTCGCCAGGGATTGCCACTCCGACGGATCCTCCAGCCGTTCAAAGATGTTGGCGGCCATCAGAGTAAGGGCGGCCCCTTTCCCCTCCAAGGTATCCGGCATCTTTCCATAATCAAAAATCGAATAGTCGTCCGTGAATTGAAAGAGATAAATGCCGGGCGTGTCCCCCTTGGCCTCCTTGACCTGATAGAGATTCTTCACGGAACCGCGGTAGACTAGCGGATAGGAATCGAGATTGAGTGCTGTCATGGCGACATTTTATAGCAGGGGATATGAAAAGAATCAATTGCAAATCGGGTCTTAATTAACGGTAGGGATCGAATACGGACCTGTACTCGAAAAGGGAGTGGCCACGGGAGAGGGATTAATCGCCTCCTCAGAAAGCCGGGGCATGGTGTTGAGCGGTTTAAAGAACTCATCGACAATCTGACTGGGCGCCAATAGATCATCCACCGCCACATTCATCGTCCGATATTGCCGGGCAAGGTCTTGAATCTTTTCCTGATCAATATCCTGATCATCAATCCCCAGATTTTTGAGATAGTCTTTGACCTTGTTATGGGCATAGGGATCTCGACGATAAATATCGGGGTGAAGGACAATCTTTTCTCCCGTCGTTTGAAGGCGTTCATAAACAAGCTCCACAGAAACGGCCTCATCGAGACGAACAGGAAAACTCTCACTCCGTTGTCGCTGATAACGTCTTAAAAATTTAGGATCCTTTTTTGAGGAAAGTCTTTCCTGAAAGAACCAGGCCAATTCTACAGCGTCCTCACTCTTCATCCGCATACACCCATGAGAGGTCGGTCGACCGACGCTGGAAGGCTGGTTCGTTCCGTGAAACATGATGGCATCTTGCAGGGGCATCTTGACGGGACCCAAGGGATTCTTGGGGCCCGGCGGCGTTGGCTTTTCGAGAGCAGCCCATTCCTCATCAGGCGGAATCCACCAAGGATTCCAGACGATCTCTTTGAGCGCCATTT
>MGSF01000067.1 GCA_001798715.1 Deltaproteobacteria bacterium RIFCSPLOWO2_02_FULL_50_16
ACTTTAGAGACTACCTCAACATAAGATAAATATTAATTAACTAATTGATAATAAACACTTTCTTTTTTATCATTTGTTTAAGAAGATTTATTCTTGTGTAATGCGCTAACTGCGCCTAGGCGCAGTTATTCCTCATTTTGGTTGCCACGGATCGGGTCCGGAAGGTGCGGGGGGAGAACCCGATCCGTGGCCCCGGCGTCACTTTGGTTTTTCCTTTGGGGCGGAGTCGCTTCAGCCGGAGGCTGATCAGCCTTTGGCTGAGGGAAAGAGGGAAGTGCAAGCCGAGTGACCCGCCGTAGCCTGGGCGAAGGCGGGGCAAGAGGGTTGCTACGTCGAGAGGCGACCACGGCACTGCAAAAGGCGTGACGGCGGATTTTCGCCGGCGCGGGTTTTGCAGCATCGAGCACCGGGTCATCCCATTGGTTGCCGGCGATCGTGTTCAACGTCGAGCTTTTCCCATCCCATTTGGAAAAAATTATTTCCCATCTTTCCGCGCAAGATTTAAATTTTCGCTACAACACCCCTCTCCCCGAAGGCCTTCCAGGCCTTCTCTGATGAGCCAGGGGACCATCAGGAGGGCCACCGCTGGATCGGCCCACCACCAACCCTGTGTGGCATTGGCCGCAAGACCGATGAGCAAAACAAATGAGAGATAAGAACAGGCGAGCGTCTCCTTGGCCTCCGCGCGGAGGGCGAGGCTTCCAATTTCCCGAGCAGCCCGGAGTTTGCCCCAAGACACCAAGGGCATGACCACCAAAGAAGCACTAGCCAAAATTATCCCTATAAAACTTTCCTCCGGGGCCTCCTGAAACCACAATGAATACCCCGCCTGAATCACAACATAGAGGGCCAGGGCGATGAAGGTCCCACCTACAAAGCGATGAACACGATGCTCTATTTTTTCAATCCTCTCCTCACTCGCCCCCCGACTCTCCTCCCAAAGGCGCCACAACAAGAGACCGGCAGCGCATAATTCAATGACACTATCCAGCCCAAAACCAAATAGGGCAATGCTTGCGGCCTCTATCCCGGACCAGAGGGCCACGACGGCCTCAATCACATTGTAAGCCATGGTCGCGACAACGAGCCATAATCCAAGACGGACCCATTGTTGGTTTTCAGTGTTTTTCATAAAGGCTAAAAGGTCAGGACCTTACTATGGGGTGGCCCCTTTTTCTGTTTGAATGGAGATCTTTGACAGACCCGCCTGAGAGACTATATCCATGACAGCGACCAACCCCCCAGTCGAGGATTTTTCATCGGCCTGGATGATGACAACGGGCTGGGGCTTTTGCTTGGCAAGGGCCTTCATTTCAAATTTGAGTTTATCCATGGATATTGGGGTCCCAGAAAAATAAACCTTTTCCTGCTGGGAGAGCGAAATGACAACGGCCTTGCTATCTCCCCCACTTTGAGCGCTCTGAGCCTTTGGAAGATTGACCTTAATCGAATTCAATGTGGAATAATGCGCTGTGACAACGAGAAATATTAATAAAATAAACATGACATCCACTAAAGGTGTCACATTCAATTCTAAAAAATTCTCTCGTCGACGACTTTTAAAGATTTTCAAAACCATAATCAATTACTTCATTCTTCATTCTTCAGATTTGACAAGATTGATGACCTGCAATGAAAGGTCTTCCATCTTTAAAATGCCCAGATCTATTTTTGAAAGACATATTTTATGAAAAATGATGGCCGGAATCGCTACTGTCAGTCCCGCTACTGTCGTATAGAGGGCCTTATAAATGCCCCCGGCAATCATCCCCACCCCCTTGACCTCTCCTTGCATTTCAATCGTAGAAAACAGGTCGACCATCCCGATAACAGTCCCCAAAAAACCCAATAAGGGAGCCAATGTTGCAATCATAGAAAGCACAGATACATATCTTTCTAAACGAGAGGCCTCACGAGACCCCACTTCGGCAATGACTTCCTTGATCTCATTCCTCTTTTTGCCTGCATTTTCCATTCCAGCCAAGAGAACCCTGGAAAGAGAGGAATCATTTTTGCGACATCGTGTCATGGCACTGGGAATATCACCTCTTTTGACATCATCTTCAACTTCGATGAACAAATCTTTAGGATGAATCTGTGAAGGACGTAAGTACCAGAGACGCTCCAAAAAAATGGCCAAAGCCACAATAGAACAGAGGGCAATAGCCACCATAGTCCATCCGCCCACTTGAAAAAAATTAACAATACTTTGCATTGAACACCTCCAATGATGGCCTTACAAGTCAGTTCATTAATTTCTATTCATAAAACCTGACAGTACTATCCCTCTCCCTATTATAGTTTATTAAGGTAGGGATGGCCCCTTACCTTCATAAATATAATACAGAGAGGGGCTAAGGAGAATATGAGACATCTTGCTTTTTCAATGTATAGTAAGATATGAACTCCTTAGTAATGCGCCGAAGATAATAATTTGTCGAAATAACTGATAAATCGGGAATGGACCCAGTTTTGAGGTCCGATATATTTTTCAATCACGGTTTGCCCCGGCCCCACAAGATAGGTTTCAGGAAGTTGATAGGTCCCGTAGGCATAAGCAACCCGGGAGGTCTCATCGAGCAAGACAGGAAAACTCACAGGGGTCTTTTTTAGAAATTTATTAATCGCAGGCCACTTTCCCTCATCGACACTAATGGCCAAGATGTCCAATCCCCTTTCGTGATAACGTTGATAGAGTTTGTCCATGGAAGGCATTTCATGAAGGCAGGGGGGGCACCACGTCGCCCAAAAGGAAACAAGGACGTATTTTCCTTTAAAATCATATAGTTGAACATTTTCGCCCGTCATCATGGGCAGGTCAAAGGGAGGGGCTAAATCCCCTACTTGGATCCCCTCATCATGAGCCTGAAAATAGATAAAATAGACAACGCTTGCAAAAAAAAGAACGATGAGAAGTGTGATCTTCTTCCATTTCATGCCTTTTTCTTATCTGCCTTTTTTCGTCCCCGTATTTTTTGCAACAATCCAACCTTTTTGGGTTTTTTAGGTGAGGTCTCTTTTTCGGACTTTGATTCTTTGGTCTTTTTTTCTACTGTTTCGACTTTTTTAGTCTCTTTCTTTTCCTTTTCTTTCTTTTTGGGGGCGGCTTTTTTCTCTTTTTTGGCCGGCTGCTTTTTCTCTGCAGCTAATTCCGAACCCTTAACTTTTTTAGGACGCTTTAAAGGGGCCCCAAGATACTCAATAATGACCATGGGGGCATTATCTCCATGACGATTTCCAATTCGATAAATACGGGTATAGCCACCAGAACGATCTTGAAATCGAACAGCAAGATCCGCAAACAACTTTCGGACAGTTTTAGAATCTCTTACAAATTGCAAGGCCTGACGGCGAGCGTGCAATGTTCCCTTTTTTCCCAGTGTAACCATCTGATCAGCACATCGTCTCAGTTCTTTGGCCTTGGCAATCGTTGTCTCGATACGCTCATGCTGAATAAGAGAAGTCACCATATTTCTCAGCATCGCCTTACGGTGTGAGGCTGTTCTTCCTAGTTTTCGATGATCTTTAAGATGTCGCATTTTTTATCCTTATTACAACCTGGGAAATTATTCGATCACTTCTTCCTTCGCAGCCACTTCCTCAACAGGCAGGGTCCACGAATCAAGCTTCATTCCGAGTGACAATCCCATTTCAGACAAAATCTCCTTGATCTCATTGAGTGATTTTCGCCCAAAATTCTTTGTTTTGAGCATCTCGGCCTCAGTTTTTTGACAAAGTTCACCAATATAGCGTATTTTGGCATTCTGGAGGCAGTTGGAAGACCGCACTGACAATTCAAGCTCATCCACTTTTCTATTGAGATTTTCATTGAATGACGGCCTTTCCTCTTTTAATTCTTCGAGAACCGGTTCAGGCACCTCTTCAAAATTAATGAAAATTTGAAGATGTTCTTTTAAAATCTTTGATGAAAAGGCCAAGGCATCCATCGGTTGGATACTTCCATCCGTCCATATTTCAACAGTCAAGGCGTCATAATCCGTTACTTGACCCACGCGGGCATTGGAGATTGTATAGTTGACCCTTTTAATAGGCGAATGAATCGAATCCAAAGGAATAGTGCCAATAGGATCTTTTTCAGACTTATTGCGTTCGGAAGGCACATACCCCTTATTCATCTTCACAACCATTTCCATCTTTAATTTGCCTTCACCTGTTAAAGTGGCTATATGCTGATCGGGCGTGAGTATCGTTACATTTTCAGGCACTTTAATATCCGCTGCTGTCACTTTCTTCTCCCCAGAAATATCAAGATGAATAGTGGCCTGATCTCCCGTTTCTAGTCGCAATCTGACCTGTTTGAGATTTAATAAAATTTCGGACACGTCTTCAATAACGGCCGGAATAGTAGCAAACTCATGCAAGACATTCTCAATACGTACAGAGACAATAGCCGCTCCCTGCAAGGACGAGAGAAGTACCCGCCGTATGGCATTTCCCAATGTCTGTCCAAAACCTCTCTCAAGAGGTTTGACAGAAAATTTTCCGTAGATCTCGGAACCTGCTTCCTTGTCCTGATCAACATTCTTAGGTTTTATTAAATTTCTCCAATTGCGATACATTATCGCCTCCTTCAGTCACCGCTTTATTTTGAATAAAGCTCAACGACCAATTGTTCTTGAATGGGCATTGTAAGCTCTTCCCGAGCAGGAAGCGCCTTTACTTTCCCCTTAAAATTATTTTTATCTAATTCCAACCACGTCGCCACTCCACGTCTTTCGTGACTTTCCATGGATTGAATAATGCGAGCTATTTTTTGACTCTTTTCTTTTATCGTAATTTCATCGCCTGCCTTTACACGATAGGAAGGGATACTGACTTTTTTGCCATTGACCCGAAAATGGCCATGCTGGATCAGCTGACGACCTTCTGCACGAGAGGTCACAAAACCCATCCGATACACGATTGTATCGAGCCGGGTTTCCAGCAATTTTAAAAGCGTATCGCCCGTCACCCCTTTTCCTTTGTCTGCAAGGTAAAAAATATTTCTAAATTGTTTTTCCAGCAAACCATACATCCTCTTCATTTTTTGTTTTTCTCTCAATTGTATGCCATATTCGGATGTCTTTGATCGCCGGCCTTGTCCATGCATGCCCGGTGAATACTGGCGTCTTTCAAGGGCACATTTTGGACCAAAACACCGATCACCCTTTAAAAACAATTTAACACTCTCTCGCCGGCATTGCCGACAAACAGAATCTTTATAGCGTGCCATCTAAACTCTCCGTCTCTTTGCAGGACGACATCCATTATGGGGAATGGGTGTTACATCCTTAATAAAGGTAACCCTCACACCAGAACTTGACAAAGCTCTTAAAGCCGATTCGCGACCTGCCCCAGGTCCCTTAACAAAAACGGAAACGGATTTAAGCCCGTAGATTCGCGCTTTATCAACAGCATCATTGCAGGCGACCTGTGCTGCAAAGGGCGTTCCCTTTCGCGACCCTTTAAAACCCATGACTCCAGCAGAGGACCAGGACAAAACCTGTCCCTGATTATCTGCAATGGTCACAATTGTATTATTAAAAGAGGCGTGAATGTGGACCACTCCCGCCCCCACTTGTTTCTTGACCTTTTTCTTTTTTGCCTTAACCTCGGCCTCTTCTTTTTTACCTGTGATGTTTTCAGTACCGGCTTCCCCTTCTTGGGTTGCTGCTTTTTCTTTACCTGAGGTTTTTGCTTGACCTGCAACTTTCTCCTTGCCCACGATTTTTTCCTTACCAGAAGACTTTTCTTTGCCTGCAGATTTCTCTTTACCTGCAACTTTCTTTGCAGAATCCTCTGTCAGACCTTCCATAACGGTTGGCGTTTTTTTGCCCATAAATCATTCCTCTTACTTGGGAGCTGGAGCTTTCTTTCTTCCAGCAATGGCAATTCGTTTACGTCCCTTTCGTGTCCGTGCATTGGTGCTTGTTCTTTGTCCCCGAACAGGCAAATTGTTTCGATGCCGCGAACCACGATAGGTCCCGAGATCAATTAATCTCTTAATATTTAAAGATATCTCTTTTCTTAAATCCCCTTCAACACGATATTGCGCATCGATAATTTCACGAATTTTAGCCGCCTCCGCATCCGTGAGTTTCTCCGCACGAACATCCGGATTAATTCCCGCCTTTTTTAAAATTTCATTTGAAGAGGGGCGTCCAATACCAAAAATGTAGGTCAACGCGACCTCTATTCTCTTTTTTCCAGGAACATCTACACCTGCAATACGTGCCATCTCTCTCTCCTTTATGCTATCACGCGATTCCCGCGCCTCTAGGCCGGGAATCGCCCAATTAACCCTGTTTCTGCTTGTGCTTAGGATTCTTACAGATCACCCTCAAAATACCTCTCCTCCTGATGATCTTACAGTTTGAACATATTTTTTTTACTGAGGATCGTACTTTCATATTATCCTTTCGAGCGATATGTAATTCTGCCCTTCGTAAGATCATAGGGCGACATTTCCAATTTCACTTTGTCTCCAGGAAGAATTTTAATATAGTGCATTCTCATTTTCCCAGAGATATGAGCCAAGACACGATGCCCATTTTCAAGCTCTACCCGAAACATGGCATTGGGCAATGTCTCAACAACCTTGGCTTCAACCTCTATAACTCCTTCTTTTGCCATATTGACTCTATTTCACATCCTCAGGGATAAAATATCATACCCCTGATCCGTCAAGGCCACTGTATGTTCGAAATGGGCCGACAAGCTCCGATCCTTCGATACCGCTGTCCATCCATCATCGAGGATTTCTATATTATAATCTCCCGCATTGACCATAGGCTCCAATGCCAAAACCAATCCCTTCTCCAAAAGAGGCCCCGTATGAGGCGTTCCATAATTGGGCACCGACGGCGGTTCATGCATTTTTTTACCAATACCATGCCCCACAAACTGACGGACAACTGAAAACCCGGCACTTTCAACATGATTTTGAATGGCCGCCGAAATATCATGCAATCGATTTCCCTCTTTCATTTCTTTAATCCCCTTAAACAAGGCCTCCTTCGTCACACACAACAACCGACTGGCCTCGTCTGAAATTCGACCGACAGGGTAGGTCCTGGCCGAATCGCCAAAATACCCATTCAGTAAGGCGCCACAATCAACCCCAATGATGTCACCCTCTTTAAGTTTTGTCGGACCCGGGATCCCATGGACGACCTGCTCATTAATCGATGTGCACAACGTCTTTGGATATCCCAGATATCCCAAAAAAGCAGGTCTGGCGCCTCGCTTCATTATTAAATTCTCAGAGAACCTATCAAGCTCTTCAGTGGTAATACCCGGCTCGATCAACTTTTCTATTTCATCCAAAACATCTGCTACAATAAGTGAAGCCTCCCTCATTTTTTCAATTTCATCTGGAGACTTCAAAATAATCATTGTGACAAACCTAAAATGCCCTCTACCTTTTTATAAATATCTCCTGTCGACCCTTCACCGCTAATTTCCCTTAATTTTCCGCTACTCCTATAATAATCAACCAGCTTGTCATTCTTTTCATGATAAACTCTCAAGCGCTCTTGAATGACCTCGATTTTGTCATCGCTACGCTGAAATAATTCGCTGCCACACCGGTCACATATCCCCTCTTTTTTGGGTGGCGCAAACTGAATATGATAACCCACCTTGCATTCCCGACATTGCCGCCGTCCCGAAAGACGCCGAATGACCTCTTTGTCGCTCAAATTAAAATTGATCACATGATCAACACTAACATTCATCAATTTGACCATTTGATCCAGTGTCTTTGCCTGCTGAACAGTACGGGGATACCCATCCAATATCAGTCCCCTCCCATCATTACCCTCTTCCAATGCCTCCTTCATCACATTATTAATCACATCATCAGGAACAAGTTTTCCAGCCTTCATGTATTTTTCGACCTCTAATCCCAAGGGGGACTTCTTTTTGGCCGCTGCTCTCAGCAAATCCCCGGTTGAAATTTGCCTCATACCATGGTGCTCTATCAAAAACTGGGCCTGGGTCCCTTTGCCTCCCCCTGGAGGGCCTAATAAAATAATATTCATAATCCAACTACCGTCTCCCTCTAAAACGTCCAATCCGCTCTCCCATCAATCCCTCATACTGCCGACTCAACAAGTGTGTCTCTATCTGAGACAATGTGTCGATTCCAACACCCACAACAATCAACAATGAGGTCCCTCCAAAAGTAAAAGCCAGATTAGAAGGTATGCCAAATTGAGAAATCAAAATCTGCGGCAAGACACACACAAATGAGAGATAAAGGGCCCCTCCTAACGTAATCCTGGACAATATCCTGTCTATAAAGTCGGACGTATTGGACCCAGGGCGTATTCCCGGGATAAATCCCCCGTGTTTTTTAATGTTATCAGCCACATCCACGGGGTTGAATGTAACAGCCGTATAAAAATACGTAAAAAAGATGATCAGTCCAATGTAAAGGATCAAATGCGGCCACCCCTGACTCAACATCATTGCCAGCGACTGAATCTTTTCATTCTGGACAAATTGGGCAATCGTCGCCGGAAACAGAATCAAAGAAGAGGCAAAAATAGGGGGAATAACACCCGCTGTATTGATTTTCAAAGGCAAATGAGTACTTTGTCCTCCGTACAATTTTCTGCCTATCACCCTCTTGGCGTATTGTATGGGGATGCGCCTGTGGGCCCTTTCAAAAAAGATAATCGTAGCAATAATGCCAACGATAAAAGCCACCAGCAGCAAAAAACCAAACAATCCACCGAATTGATCTTTGGTACTCCATGCATCGCGGAAACCCGAGGGAATCCTGGCCACAATACCCGCAAAAATAATCAGTGAAATCCCATTGCCAATGCCGCGCTCTGTAATCTGCTCTCCCAGCCACATGAGCAAAATCGTTCCCGCTGTCAGGGTCACTAAGGTCGTAAAAAAGAACGAGGGCCCTCCGACACCCGATAAAAGCACCCCTTGTTGCTGTAAGCCAAAAGCGATTCCAAAACTCTGGACACAACACAAAAGGACAGTCCCATACCGGGTATATTGTGAAATCTTCTGGCGTCCTGATTCGCCCTCCTTTTGCAATTGAGAAAGCGACGGTACGACCACCGTCAACAGCTGAATAATAATGGAGGCACTAATATAGGGCATAATCCCCAAGGCCAACACGGAGAAGTTTTCTAATGCCCCTCCAGAAAATAGATTAAAAATTTCAAAGACCGTCCCGCTAGCAAAAACCCGCTGTAAGGCCTCAACATTGATACCAGGAGTAGGAACAAAAATCCCGATCCTGTATAAACCTATCATGGCAATCGTAAACAAGATCCGTTTGCGCAGTTCTGGTATCTTTGTAATGTTCGCAATGCCACTGGCCATTTAATCCACAACCTCGGCTTTACCCCCCGCGGCTTCAATTTTCTTAATAGCCCCTTTGGAAAAGGCGTGAGCCTTTATCGTTAAGGCAATTTCTAATTTTCCATTGCCTAAAATTTTCAGACCATCTTTGGCCTTCCCTGTCAGGTTTTCTTTTTTTAACAAATCCCAATCCACAACCGAATTTGCCTTAAATT
This sequence comes from Deltaproteobacteria bacterium RIFCSPLOWO2_02_FULL_50_16, assembly GCA_001798715.1. GTDB lineage: Bacteria > UBA10199 > UBA10199 > 2-02-FULL-50-16 > 2-02-FULL-50-16 > 2-02-FULL-50-16. The sequence continues at coordinate 9,546 of MGSF01000067.1, forward strand.
CTTTAAGATCCCCTATATTACAGATGGCAAATTCCTTTTTAAAATAGTTCTTGAAACCCCTTTTTGGAATGCGACGGATGAAGGGCATCTGGCCGCCTTCAAAACCCCGCTTCTGACTATATCCGGAACGGGCCTTTTGTCCCTTATGACCCCGACATGAGGTGCCACCATGGCCAGAACTGTTGCCCCGTCCAACCCTTTTTCTCTTCTTTTTTTGCCCTTCTACTTTGGGCAGATTGGCTAAATTGATCATGTTTCCTTCTTGATCTCTCTTTTGGTACCCGTTTTTGTCCCTTTTTTACTAAGCCGTTCATGAGTCACTTTTCCCGTTGTTTCTTTTTTGGCCTCAGTTTTAATTTCCTTGGGGGCTTCTGACGATAAAACGGGCTTCTTATCTACGGATTCACAAGACACTAAATGGGCTACTTTAGAAACCATTCCACGAATAGCGTCTGTATCATTCAAAAATTTTTCATGCCCCATCCATTTAAGTCCCAATCCGGCAACAACCCTCCTTTGCCTTTCTGAACATCCAATAGCACTATAAACAAGCTTGACCTTTAAATATTGCACGATCCTTAACTCCTGATATCCTTGAACATCTCTTTACTCTTCAAATTTTGAAGGCCATTTATGGTAGCCTTCACAACATTATGGGGGTTACTCGTACCAATGGCCTTTGTTAAAATATTATGGACACCCATGACCTCCAGGACAGCACGAACAGGCCCCCCTGCAATCACACCCGTTCCTATCGAAGCGGGTTTTAGAAAAACCTTACCCGCACAAAACCGGCCTGTTACCTCGTGAGGGATGGTTCCTTCGATCAAAGGGAATTTTTTTATTGTTTTTCTAGCCTTCTCTGTGGCCTTCCGAATAGCCTCAGGCACCTCTTTAGCCTTACCCAGCCCTACACCGACACTGCCTTGCCCATCTCCCACGACGACAAGGGCCGAAAAACTAAAGCGTCGACCTCCCTTGACCACCTTGGCCACCCGGTTAATATTTACTATTCTTTCAATTACATTTTTTCCGTCTTGTTCTGCCATAAATTCGCCCTTTGTAATCTCTGAAAAACCCTCTACTCTGGAAACCTCTCAAAAAGACCCAGATGCAAGGCGCCCGCCGAGTGAGGCCCGAGACGTACTAGAAAGTACGTTGAGGGCCGCGCGAGAAGGGCAACGAAGTAGCCCCTCTTTATGGGGCAACGCCGCAGATGGGACTTTTTCAGAGGTTTCATTTCCTAAAATTTTAACCCCGCCTCTCTAGCTCCTTCAGCCAGGGCCTGAACACGTCCATGATAGCGATAACCACCTCTGTCAAAAATAACATCCTTTATATTTAGGGCGAGCGCCTTTTTAGCAATGATCATTCCCAATTCCTTGGCTCCATTGACATTGGCCTTATTCTTTTTGCCATTAAAATCACTCGATAGCGTTGTCGCACATGTAATCGTCTTTCCTTGATGATCATCAATAATTTGAGCATACATGTTCTTAGAACTGCGATAGACCGAGAGTCTCGGCCGTTCTGCTGTTCCGCGCACCTTTTTTCTCACCCTCTGTTTTCTGCGTCGTTGTCCTTCAACCTTTTCTAGGGCCATGACTACTTCCCTCCTGAGGAGGTTGCTGATACTGTCTTACCAGCCTTCTTAATAATAATCTCATCACTGTACTTAATACCCTTGCCTTTATAAGGTTCTGGGGTGCGATACTGTCGAATCTGCGCCGCCGTCTCCCCTACAAGTTGTTTATCAGATCCAGAAATAGTAACCCTTGTCGCCTTCTCAACATGAATCTTAATTCCTTCCGGAATAGGAAATGTAATGGGATGTGAATATCCAAGGGTCAAATTGAGATCTTTTCCCTTTACTTCAGCACGATATCCCACCCCGACAATATCCAACTCCTTTTTAAAACCAACAGAAACACCACTGACTATATTTTGAACCAAAACTCGCATCAAACCATGACGACTTCGCGACGTTTTAACACTGTCTTTAGCCTTAAGAAAAATCTTCCCGTCAGAAATCTGGACATCCAAACAGGGATCAATCTTTAATGAATGAGTCCCCAACGGCCCTTTAATGGTCAATTCATTACCACCTAAGGTCGCATTGACCTTATCAGGAATTTCAACCGGCATTTTTCCTATGCGTGACATAATCAGCCTTTAGTAAACAACGCAGAGCAATTCTCCGCCCACCTTTTTTTCCTTTGCCTTTTGATCTGAAAAAACACCGAAGGGGGTAGAAAGAATACCTACTCCCAATCCATTTAAAATCGGTTTAATGTCTCTATAACCTTTATAAACTCGGCATCCAGGTTTGCTGATACGTCTAATAACATTAATAACCGGCGTTTTTTGCGGGGTGTATTTCAGGAAAATAATAATATTTTTGTGGTGCCCCAGCTGTTCCACTTTATAATTGGATACAAAACCCTCTTCCTGAAGAACCTTAACGATCTCATGCTTCATATTAGAATAAGGGACAACAACCTCACCCTTTTGAGCTTTTAAACCATTTCGTATCCGTGTTAATAAATCTGCAATGGGATCTGTATTCATATTTAATATCCTTACTCCCCAATCAGCACATTAATAGATTACCAGCTGGCCTTCAACACACCTGGCAACTCACCATTGAGGGCACGCTTGCGAAAACACAAGCGGCACATTCCAAAACGTCGAATATACGCCCGGGGCCGGCCACACAAGGCGCACCGGTTATAAGCCCTGACCTTAAATTTCGGTTTTCTCTTCGATTTTACAATGATGGATGTTTTTGCCATACCTTTGATTATCCTTATGTGCGAAAAGGAATGCCTATTTTCTTTAGCAATGCTCGTCCTTCTTCGTCATTTTTTGCAGTTGTTACAATAGTCACATTAAAACCTCTTATTTTATCAACCTTGTCATAATTTATTTCCGGAAAAATAATCTGCTCTGTAATCCCCAATGTATAATTTCCCCTCCCATCAAAACCTTTTGGAGAAATTCCCCTAAAGTCACGAGTACGAGGCAAAGCCACATTGATCAGTCTTGACAAGAATTCATACATCCTCTTACCCCTGAGTGTTATTTTACATCCTAGTGGCATTCCCTCTCGCAATTTGAAGGTAGCAATGGATTTTTTAGCACGAGTAATTAAAGGACGCTGACCCGTAATCAAGGCAAGCTCTTCAGCAGCACGATCCAGCACTTTGGCATCCTGAGTGGCTTCCTTGAGACAGCTAGAAACAATGACTTTCTCCAACCGAGGAACTCTCATAGAGTTTAAACCACCCAACTCTTTTTGGAGGGTCGGCAAGCATTCTGTCTTGTAATATTTCTCAAAATTCATAAACATCCCTCTAAAGCACTTCAGGGGCTAAAGAGACAATTTTCATGTAGTTTTTTGCGCGCAATTCTCTGGCAACTGGACCAAAAATTCTTGTACCCAATGGCTCACCCTTTTCATCGATCAAAACCGCAGAATTATTATCAAATCGAATATAAGAACCATCTCGCCTTCTCACTTCTTTTCGTGTGCGAACTATGACGGCTTTTTTAACGTCTCCCTTTTTCACCTTGGATTTTGGGATGGCTTCCTTGACCGAAACAACAATAACATCACCCAGAGTGGCATAACGCCGGCGGGTCCCGCCCAATACACGGATACACATCAACTTCTTTGCACCAGAATTATCAGCGGCATCACATATTGATTGTGTTTGTATCATTCCTCATCCTTGTCGTGGGTCGTCGCCTTTTCTATTATTTTAGAAACACGCCAGCTTTTATCACGCGAAATGGGCCGATCCTCTTGAATCATAACTTTATCGCCCAACTGGCATTCATTTTTTTCATCATGAGCCTTGAGTTTATTTTGTATTGAAAGATATTTTTTATATTCTTTGTGAAAAATTCTGCGATCAATTCCCACGACAACTGTTTTGTCCATTTTATTACTCAAAACTGTACCAAACATTGTTTTTCTTTTTGTTCTTTCAGCCATGATCTTCCACACCTTTTTCGTTTAAAATTGTCATAATCCGAGCAATAGTCTTTTTTGTCTGTCTCATCTTTGAAATGGAACCAACATCACCCACCTTGACGTTGAGACGCAACAGGACTTCTTCGTTTTTCAACTTACCCACGAGCACCTCAAGATCAGACTTCTTCTTCTTTCTAATTTCACTAGGCGTCATGATAATCCTTCCGACTGACAAGCTTTGTTGCAACAGGCAATTTATGGGCCGCCAGCTCAAAGGCCTCTTTTGCTATTTCCCTAGTCACGCCTTCCATCTCATAAAGCATCCGTCCAGGCTTAATCACGGCTACCCACGCTTCAACAGGCCCCTTTCCCTTTCCCTGCCTTGTTTCTAAAGGTTTTTTGGTGATGGGTTTGTCCGGGAAAATCCGAATCCAAATCTTCCCACCTCTTTTAATGAAGCGCGACATCGAGATTCGAGCCGCCTCGATCTGACGATTGGTAATCGCCCCACGGCTAATCGCCTGCAAACCATATTCACCAAAGGATAGATTGCATCCTCGAGTGGACAATCCTCGATTGCGTCCTTTTTGAGTCTTGCGATATTTTGTACGCGCCGGCATCAACATAAACAAATCCTCAATACTAAATCGTTCTTCCCTTGGCCTCAGGTTCTGGCTTGCATAATATCCATGTCGTTATGCCAATTTTCCCATAAGTCGTGTTGGCCTCAGCAAAGCCATAGTCAATATTGGCTCTCAACGTATGCAAGGGGATTCTCCCCTCACGATACCATTCTGTGCGGGCAATCTCAGCCCCACCCAAGCGCCCAGAACACTTAATCTTGATTCCCTCCGCTCCAAACTTTAGGGCAGATCCAACAGCCTTCTTCATCGCTCTGCGGAAGGCAATACGCCTCTCGAGTTGTAAAGCAACGCTTTCAGCCACAAGCTGGGCATTGGTTTCCGCTTTCCTCACCTCATGGATATTGACCGTCACTGCCTTTCCCGTCATTTTGGACAAATCCAGTTTCAAGGCATCTATTCCCGTACCTTTTTTCCCAATAACCAACCCAGGACGCGCTGAATAAATATTAACGCGAACAGCCCCTGAAGTCCGTTCTATCTCGATATGGGATACACCTGCACTATAGAGCTTCTTCTTCACATACTGCCGAACCATAATATCCTCGTGGAGCAGCTGACGATAATTGCCTTTCGCATACCACCTGGCCAACCACGGTTTTGTAATTCCGACCCTAAATCCAATTGGATGTGTCTTTTGTCCCATAATTATTTCTCATCGAGTGTTAATGTTATGTGAGATGTCTTCTTGCAAATCCGGCTAGACATTCCACGAGCCCTGGTCATAAAACGCTTATTTGTGGGCCCCTGATCTACCAAAATACTTTTAACATACAGATTTGATGTGTCGATCGAACCCTTTTGACTAGCGCTGTTCATCGCCGACCGAACCAATGTCAGTAGTGTATGAGCGGCAACTTTCTCCGTAAAACCCAAAATCTGGCAAGCCTCCTCGGCATTTCTTCCCCGAATCAAGTCGGCAACGAGTCGAACCTTTCGGGGCGACATCCTTAAATATTTTAATCGTGCCTTAACTGCCATAATAACCTTATGCTGCCGCTGGGGCAGTCGTTTCTTCTTTCTTTGTCTGATGACCTTTGAAAATTCTTGTCGGGGCAAATTCTCCTAGCTTATGCCCCACCATATTCTCCGTCACAAAAACAGGTATAAACTTCCGGCCGTTATGGACGGCAAATGTCAATCCAACAAAATCAGGAGTAATTGTAGACCGGCGAGACCATGTTTTAATCACCTTTTTACTCTTTGTCTCATTGGCTACCTGTACCTTTTTTTGCAAATTTTCATCGACAAACGGGCCTTTTTTTAATGATCGTGGCATAATTTATTTCCTCACATCACTTTTTTCGGCGATCTTGCACAATAAGAGACTGTGTCCTGCGATTATTTCTCGTCTTATGACCTTTGGTATGCAAACCCCATGGAGAGGTAGGATGATTCCCTCCCTTGGATCGGCCTTCACCACCCCCGTGAGGATGATCTACCGGATTCATGGCAATACCTCTCACATGAGGATATCGACCCAACCAGCGCATACGACCAGCCTTGCCATATGAAATATTCTCATGGTCAATGTTTGACAGTTGTCCAATGGTCGCCTTGCAATCAATAAGAACTTTTCTTACTTCACCTGACGGAAGTTTTAAGAGGGCATAATTGTCCTCTTTTGCCGTCAACTGAGCAAATCCGCCGGCGGAGCGAACAATCTGTCCGCCTCTTCCAAGATGCAATTCAATATTATGAATCTGCGTTCCCAAAGGGATGTTGCGTAACGGCAAGGTATTTCCCGGCTGGATATCGGCCTCTTTTGAAGAGACAACTTGATCTCCCACTTTCAGACCCTCAGGTAACAATATGTATCTTTTTTCTCCATCCTTATAGACAATAAGGGCAATATAGGCCGTCCGGTTGGGATCATATTCAATAAAATCGACACGTCCGGGAATATTGATCTTGTCGCGCTTAAAATCAATCAAGCGATAGGACCTTTTATGGCCACCACTACGATATCGAGACGTAATACGACCATTATTGTTTCGACCTCCCGTTTTATTCAGCGCACGAACCAAACTCTTTTCAGGCTTTTTTCTCGTCAATACAGAAAAATCAGCCGTCGTAATAAATCGCCGTGATGGAGTATAGGAATTATATTCTTTAATGGCCATTATTTTGCCTCAAAAAACTCTATTCTCTGTCCCTCTTTTAAACGAACAATTGCCTTCTTCCACTTTTTCATCAGATTTTGGCTCCGCCCAACACGCTTGTATTTCCCATGCTGAATCAAGGTATTCACCTTCAAGACATCCACTTTAAAAAGTTTTTCTACAACTTCTTTGATTTGATGCTTCGAGGCCCTTCGATCCACCTCAAAAAGATATTCATTATAAGCTATCTTCTGCTGTGTCGACTTTTCTGTCACCAAGGGTCTTTTTAATATATTATTATTCACGCCAAGATCTCCTGAGCCTTATCAAGCGCCACCTGTGTCATCACCAAATAATCATGGGCCAATACATCCAAAACATTGATATGGTTGACCAGAATAACCTTAAATCCAGGAACATTTCTCAACGATTTAAAAACTTTCTCTGCCGGCTTGTCTAAAACTACAAGGGCATTCCCTATATTTAATTTCTCAAAAACTTCTACTGCTATCTTGGTTTTGATTGCCTTAAAATCAATTTCTTTGAAAATGTAGAGTCTCTTTTCATTATATTTCTGACCTATGAGGGAGCGAAGAGCCGTATGGCGCATTTTTTTTGGAAGTTTCGTTGACCAATCCCTTGGTCGGGGTCCAAAAGTCTGTCCTCCACCCACAAAAATAGGGGCCTTTATATCCCCATGACGTGCATTGCCCGTCCCTTTTTGACGATAGATCTTCACAGTGCTTCCACTCACCGCATGTCGATTTTTTACTGAGGAAGTGCCTGCACGCAAATGAGATCTTTGCCAATTGAGGACCTGATGAACAAGGGGCAGATGTGCCTTTCCTAATAAAAAACCTTCCGGAAGATTGACATCTCCTACTTTTTTCTTCTGTAAATTATAAACTTCAATGGTCGACATCTCTAATCACCCATCTCCTTATTTACTAACAGTCTCACAATTGAATAGACAGTGGGAGAGCTGTTAGCCCCTCTTCTTATTATATTTACGAAGGTAAGGGGCCATCCCTACCTTAATAAACTATAATGGGGAGAGGGATAGTATTACAGAACCGGCTGTGGGTCCTCTCGGACCGTCTTTATTATTTCGGTTCTGTTAATATCTTCTTGGGCTCTCCTTCTTTGGCTTCGATCTTTTTATCCTCGCTAACCTCAGATTTTGAAATGCGGGATTCAAAATCAGGATCACAACTCTCAATAACAAGAAATCCATTTTTGGCGCCGGGCACCGATCCTTTTAAATAAATCAAGTGGTCTTCATTTTTAACAGCTATAATCTCAAGATTGCGTACGGTGACGCGCTGAGTCCCCATGTGTCCGGGCAGTTTCATATTTTTAAAAACCTCTCCGGGAGAGGTTCTTTGGCCAATGGATCCCGTCGTTCTGTGAAACCGAGAACCATGGGACGCGGGACCGCCGTGTTTCCCGTGCCTTTTAATAACACCCTGAAAGCCCTTTCCTTTCGCATGCCCACTCACGTTAACCACATCACCTGCGCGAAAAGTACTGACTTCGATACTTTGTCCTATTTGGTAGTTTTCTGTTTTGTTCAAACGAAACTCCCTTAAATACCGATGGGGTTTAATCTTGTTTTTTGAAAAATGCCCCTTGGAGGGACGATTAAACTTTGACTCCTTCAGGACCTTGAAACCCAGTTGCACCGCATTATAACCATCCTTGGACCCCGTTTTAATCTGAACAACAACACAGGGACCCGCCTTAACAACAGTCACAGGTATGACTTGGCCTTCATTGTCATAAATCTGTGTCATCTCCAATTTTTGTCCTAATAGTCCCGCTGCCATAATTTAAACTCCATCACATCATCTTGATCTCTACTGAAACTCCCGCGGATAACTCCAACTTCATGAGGGCATCTATTGTTTGCTGTGTCGGCTCAAATATATCGACCAAACGCTTATAGGTCCGGATTTCAAAATGCTCCCTAGATTTTTTATCCACATGTGGAGATCTCAAAACACAGTACCTCTCGATGTGTGTCGGTAAAGGAATAGGACCCGCCATGCGGGCTCCCGTTCTCTTTACAGTTTCTGAAATCTCAGAAGCCGCCTGATCCAATAATTTATGATCAAAGGCCTTGAGACGAATCCTAATTCTTTGATTTTCAGAGTTCATATTCCTTCCTACTCAATAATTTCACTCACCACCCCGGCCCCCACCGTCCGACCGCCTTC
>MGSF01000068.1 GCA_001798715.1 Deltaproteobacteria bacterium RIFCSPLOWO2_02_FULL_50_16
TGAAAAAGAAGGAAAGATGGGGGGCAAAGCGATCGACATCGATCCCTCGATCCACACAGAGCTGGACATATTCCAAACCATCCCGGAGCGTAAAGGCAAGCTCCTGGGCCGCCGTCGATCCGGCCTCCCGGATATGATACCCACTAATACTCACGGGGTGCCATCGGGGAACATGGTCCGCCGCATACTCAATGGAATCAATCACCAAACGGATAGAGGGTTTTGGAGGATACATCCATGTCTTTTGGGCAATGAACTCCTTGAGCATGTCATTTTGAATGGTGCCGCCGATCTTATCCAGGGAGACCCCTTGTTTTTGGGCCACTTCCATATACATGGCCCACAGAAGGGTCGCCGGGGGATTGATGGTCATGGAGGTAGTCACCTGATCCAACGGAATCCCCTGAAAAAGGACCTCCATATCGTGCAACGTATCAATGGCCACACCACACACCCCGACTTCTCCACGAGAGCGGGGATGATCCGAATCGTAACCCATCAAGGTGGGAAAATCGAAGGCCACAGAAAGCCCTGTTTGACCATGTTTGAGGAGATAATGAAAACGCTTGTTGGTGTCCTCTGCGATTCCAAAACCCGCAAATTGTCGCATCGTCCACAACCGCCCCCGATACAGGGTCGGATAGACGCCCCGCGTAAAGGGAAATTCCCCGGGAAAACCCAGGTCGCGATCTTCACGAAAACGATTGAGATCAAGGGGGGTATAGAGACGTTTTAAAGGTTCTGAAGAGAGGGTGGTAAAATTTTTAAGACGCTCCGGCTGCTTCTCAAGCGTCTTCTTTAAAGTCCCCTCTTCCCATGTCTCAAAGGCCTGTTTGATTTTGACATTCATTACTAACAATCGACCGTTGGCTCTGCTACTGTCCCGCCCACAGTACAGGTCGCCAGGGTGTTACCGTTACTATTTTGAACCGTAATCGTCCCGCTATTGGTGCCCGTCACCGTACTACCGCTAATCGTCCCTGTCGTCGAATAATCCATCACAAGGGTGTAGGTCTGGCTGCCATAGAGGACCTGAACCTGCCCATTAAAATTAAAACTAAAGTCCCCGCTATTACTACTCGTCACATCCAGACTGATTCCCAGAGAAACATCCCCTGTAATCGGGCTCAAATCCTCTGAGGCCTGAAAGTCATCAAAGGTCAACGTGAGTTCAAAATTGGCCGTGCCCCCCGTCACCGTGAGCTCGCCCGAATAGGAAGACGTCCCCGAACTCGCCCCTGAAACCTGTCCACTAAAGGTCACATCCTTGAGGCCATCCGGGGTCACCAGGGCCAATCGAAGGGCCGAGGCCTCCTGCAGTCCGGAGACGGCCGCACTGGCCGCGGCGTCATTCACCCCTTCCGAACCCTCTTGGGCCACATTGGTATTATCGGCCGCATCGTCGGAAGTCGTATCATTGCCACAACCAGCCACAAGGACACACAGCAGCATGAGGGTGGTGGAGAATTGAACAAACTTCATAAAATACTCCTTTTTCAACAGTCCCTCAAAAGACTGCGGGCAATCACCATTTTCTGAATCTCCGAGGTCCCTTCATAGATCTCCGTGATCTTGGCATCGCGATAATAACGCTCTGCCGGGTATTCCTTCACATATCCATAACCCCCAAAGATCTGGACACAGCGGTCAGCACACCACACGGCCGCCTCTGAGGCAAAATTCTTGGCCATGGCCGCCTCCTTGGAATAGGAGAGATTGTTGTCCTTGTTCCATGCCGCCTGGTAGGTCAAAAGTCTTGCGGCATCCACCCGTGTGGCCATCTCTGCCAGGTAATTTTGAATGGTCTGAAAGTGACAAATGGCCTGTCCAAAGGCCTCCCGCTCCTTAGAGTACCGGATAGCGGCCTCAAGAGAGGCCCGTGCAATGCCGACGGCCTGGGTTGCGATCCCGATCCGCCCCCCATCCAGGGTCCACATCGCCACCTTAAATCCCTGTCCCTCCTCTCCCAGCAGATGACCCTTCGGGATCCGACAATCTTCCAAGACAATCTCCGAGGTCGATGAGGCACAGATCCCCAGCTTTTTTTCAATCTTGCCGATCGAATACCCGGGGGTTTCTTTTTCAACAAGAAAGGCCGAGATCCCCTTGTTCCCCTTTTCCTTATCCGTCATGGCAAAGAGGAGGGCGGCATCCGCATGGGGACCGTTTGTAATGAAATTCTTGCGCCCGTTGAGGATGTAGGAATCCCCGTCTTTCTTGGCCGTCGTCTGCTGATGGGCCGCATCAGAACCCGTCCCCGGCTCGGACAGGCCATAACAGCCCAGTTTTTGACCCAGGGCATAGGCTTTAAGAAACCTCTCCTTTTGGGCCTCGGTCCCAAATTTCTGCACAGGGGCACAATAAAGGGAATTGTTGACGGACATCGTCACCCCCGTCGAGGCACAGGCCGCAGAGATCTCCTCCAAGGCCAGGACATAGCTGACCGTATCCAGGCCCGAGCCGCCCCATTCAGGAGGGACCATCATGCCCATGAGTCCCAACTCGGCCATCTTCGCGACGTGTTGCGAGGGAAACTGGGCCTTTTGATCCAGCAGAGAGGCCATCGGGGCCACATCCTTTTCGGCAAAATCCCTGGCCATCTGCTGAATCATCTTCTGTTCATCGCTTAATGCAAAATCCATTGTGGTTTTCCTTTTTTATCTCCCCTGAAAACGAGGCCTTCTCTTCTCCAAAAAGGCGGTCAACCCCTCTTTGAGATCCTCCGCCCTAAAACAATCCGTAAAGTGATCCCTTTCTATCTTCAAACCATTATCCAGGGTCTGCGCCAGACCCTTATTGATCACCCTCTTGGCCAGGGAAACGGCGACGGGACCCTTGGAGGCGATCTCTTGGGCGGTCTTGGCCACCTCGGTCTTCAAGGCCTCAGGGGCCGTGATCTTATTCACAATCCCCCACTCCCGGGCCTCCTCCGCCGACAACAACCGGGCCGAAAAAATGATCTCCTTGGCACGCCCCGGACCGACCAATTGGGTCAGGCGTTGGGTCCCCCCAAAACCGGGAAAGAGTGAAAGATTGACTTCAGGTAAACCTAATTTTGCCTTATTTGACGCATAGATAAAGTCACAACTTAAAGCTAATTCTAGTCCGCCACCAAGACAAAATCCGTTGACTGAGGCAATAACGGGGACCCGGCAATCTTGGATCTGACTCATCGTCTTGTGACCGAGGAGGCAAAAGGCCGCCGCTTGATCGGGTGTCATTTGGGCCATGGCGGCAATATCAGCCCCTGCAATAAAGGCCTTATCCCCAGCCCCGGTAATGACCGCAACCCTTATCTCTTGATTTTGGGAAATGGCCCCAAAGACCTCTTGGAGCTCCTTTAAGACATCAGCATTGATGGCATTTAAGGCCTTTTCACGATTGACGGTCACCCAAGCAACATGATCGACCTCTTCATACAAGACGTATTGATAACCCACAACGACCTCCTCTCCCCTATTTTAAGACCTCTACCAGGTACAAGCTCAGTTGCGGCACGTATGTAATAATCAACAAACCAAGGAGTAAGATAAAAAGAAAGGGGAGGGTCACACGATAAATGTGCATGACCGATTTCTTAAAACGATAACTTGAAATAAATAGGTTTAACCCCACGGGGGGCGTCAAATATCCGATCTCCAAATTGGTCAAAAAGATGATCCCCAAATGCACCGGATTGACGCCAAAGGCGGTCGCAATCGGGATAATAATGGGGACGACAACAATGATCGCCGAAAAAATATCCATCAGACAACCCACAATCAAAAGGAAGATATTGAGGCAAACAAGGAACATGGCCTGACTATGGATATATTGTTTGATGAACTCAAAGATCCTCATCGGTACCTGCTCATCGATCAAGTAGCTTGTAAATCCCAAGGCCACGGCCAAGATGATCAAGATCCCCCCCACCAGGACCATGCTGTCCTTCATAATACGGGGAATATCCCTCGTCAGATGCAAGTCACGATAAATAAAGACCTCAACAATCAAGACATAAAAGGCGCAGATCGCTGCGGCCTCACTGGCGGTAAAAATACCCCCATAGATTCCAATGAGGATAATAAAAGGCAGGGGCACTTCCCATGCGGCCTTACGAGTCGTCTTAAGGACCTCTTTGACCTTGAAGGGAACCCGCTTGGTCCCCCCTTTGACTCCTATGTAGATGCTATAAGCCCCCAAAAGGACAATGAGCAATATCCCCGGCAAGACCCCCGCCTTAAAAAGTTGACTGATATCGACATTGGCGATCACGCCGTAGAGGATGAGGGGGAGGCTTGGAGGAAATAACAGACCCAGACTCCCACATGTCGTCACAATCCCTAATGAAAAATTTTCAGGATAGCCCCGTTTATGGAGGATGGGAAAGAGGAGTCCGCCCAGGGCAATAATCGTCACACCGGAGGCCCCCGTAAAGGCGGTAAAAAAGGCACAGGCCAGCAGGCAAACGATGGCCAGCCCCCCCGGCATCCATCCAAAAAGGGCCTGGGAGACATTGACGAGGCGCTCGGGCGTATTGCTCTCCGCCATCATATAACCGGCAAATGTGAACAGGGGGATCGCGACCAAGGCCGGCGCCGAGATGAGACGCAGCATCTCTATGATAATGGCCATGGTATCAATCTCAACCAGGTGAAAACACGTCGCGGCGGTCACCCCAAAGATGGTAAACAGTGGGGCCCCCAAGAGGGCGGCGGCCAAAATGCCAAGAACAATGAGAAGTATCATGTTTGTCGAAGATAGATCAGTTCTTTGATTTTAAAAATTGTCGTGATAGAAAAATGTATGGCAATAAGGGCAAAGGTGACGGGGATGATCCCCTGAACCGTCCATGTCGGCAAATCAAAGACCGTCGTCGCCCCCACCTTCGCCTCATCCATCACAAATCGATAAGCCGCCTGAAAGAGAACGAGTGTCACGACGGTTGCAAAAATGTGGATGAGGATGCTGACAACCGTATTCAGACGAGCCGGAAGAAACTTGGTCGCCACATCAATACACAAATGCTGGGATTCCTTGGTGGCCACCGCCGCCCCCAGGAACCCCACCCATAAAACGAGGGAGCGAAGAATGATATCGATCCATGGATAACCCGAATTAAAGACATTGCGCATGATGACCTGAAAAAAGGCCAAAACAAGCATCACCAAGAGGCTCATACAGAGGACAAAGGCCTCTCCTCGGGCCAGTCCGTTATTCAATGCCTTGAGAAACCGCATAGATTATTTCCCGACAATCCCCTTAACCCTATCGAGGAGTTCCTGGGTGTACAACTTCCCGACGAGGGCTTGCCACACGGTGCGCGACTGATTGACGAATTGTTGCAAATCCGCCGGATTGACATCCACCAGCTGGATCCCGCTCCTCTTCATGGCCTCAATGGATTTTTCATTGTCCGTCCGGGTGACTTCAATGAGGGCACGACAACTCTTCGTTGCCGCCTCTTTTAGAATTTTCTGCAAATCCGCGGGTAACGTATCAAAATACTTTTTGGAAACAACCATCCCCCCCGTGGAGTTCGTAAATCGGACATTGGTCATGTATTTTGTCCGGGTAAACCACTGAAGGGCCACGGCCCCCAAGGGAGGGGCATAGACGGCATCAATCAAGTTTGTCTGCAGGGACGTCAAGACGTCCGGCAAGGCCAGGGGGATGGGGGTAATCTTGAATTCTTTAAAGAGGGCTTCGGCCAGGGGATCGCCCGCCCACATCCAAAACTTCACCCCTTGAGAATCCTTGAGGTTACGAATCGCCTTGTTGGAAAGGATATAAACAAAACCGGCCTCGGCATTGCCCAGATAGACAAAACCCTTTTCAAGAAATGACTTTTCAAAATGAGACAAAAGGGCCTCATTCACCTTGTCCACCTGCGCATAACTATCCAATAAAAAGGGCAGCTCTTTCACGCGCACATCGGGGACAATTTCTCCCAATCCGAGTCCCGTAAAGCCACCGGCATGCATCTGCCCTATGCGGATCTTCCTCAAGATATCAGTCTCATCACCGGCCACACCCCCCGCATAAATCTTGAGTTTCATCCGTCCGCCGGATTTTTCATAAACCTCCTTGTCAAAATCCTTTAAAACCCGATGCCATGTCGACCCCTCCGGGGCCAATAAGGCAAACTTAATAAGGTACTGGGCCTCACTCGCTGTCTCTTGGGCTCGAGGGGTCCCCCCTGCAAAAAGGGCCACTCCCAAGGCAAGCACCATGATAATGGTAATTTTTTTTACTCTCCCTAAATTCATATAAAAGCTCCTCACATTTATGGTGGTTAATCTTAAAAATTAGAAATACTCATTGGCTCGATTGATCAAATAACCCGCCCGGATCCTGGCCATCACGTTGGCCAAACGCTGGTCAGGAAAGATATTGGGATCGGTGCCCTGAACCTCCTGAAGCAGCTTCTGAAATAAGGCCCGATCCTGGACCTGAACGGCATAAAACTGCGCCATCAGGGTCTTGGCCATCAAAAAGCGTCCCTTTGTCACCTGAATAGAATTTTCAAACTCTTTTTTGGCCTTTTCAGGATTGCCCCCCAGCATCGCCGGCCGACTCGCATAATAAACGCCGTAGAAAAGATGGGGTCCTCCATAAAAGAAGGTGCTGTTCACCTCCATCACCCGGCTCATCATCGCCTCCACAAACCCCAACTCGGTAATCGACATCGGATCATCTTTATTAAGATTGATAAGAGAGCCCCAGGCAAAGGCCGTCCAAAAAACGGCATCCGCATCCCCCCTCTTGTAGCGACCCATGATCTTTTGAAATTGCTGCAGATCCTTTCCCACCGTCTGCTTAAACTTTTTATTCCGGTTGAGGATCGTCATCCCATACCATTTTCCCCTGGAGTAAAAAAGCTGGGCCCTCTCCTTGAGGGTTTCATATTGGGCGGGGTTTTTTTCCTGAAACTTTATCATCTCCGTCTCGAGGATCCCGAAGGCATAATTGGCGTAATTTTTGGCCAAGAGAAGTGTATAGACACGATTCTTCCGGTTATGGGTCCAGAAGATCTCCAGGGTCTTCAACATGGCCAGGCCGGCCTGTTCGGCCACATAGGGATCGGATTCCCTTTCAAAATAGGGGGCCCCCGTCTCAAAAATTTTCGAGGTGATATCCGATGCGGTCTTCGAAAGGCTGCAACCTTGATAAGTGAGAGAGAGGACACAGAGTATCAGTAGGGTCTTAGAACCATTGTGCATCGGCCTAGACCTAGACAAGCCCCTTAAAAATGTCAAGGATTTTATAGAGATGCCTAATCTCGCACCGAAGAGGGATTTCGCCTGGAAAACTCCTCCAAGAGTTTTTTTGACTCCTCATCAATCTGCTTGGGAACAACGATCTTGACCAATACATATTGATCCCCCTTCTCACGGGTCTTTTCTCCCACATGAGGGGCTCCCTTTCCCTGCAAACGAAACTTCTGACCGGACGAGGTCCCGGGTGGAATTTTGAGTTTGACATTATTATCGAGGGTGGGGACCTCAATAGTGGCCCCCAAGACGGCCTCCGTGATAGAGATGGGGCGTTCTATATAGATATCATCGCCTTCCCGCCAAAAATCGCTATGGGGTTTGATATTGAGCGTGATGTAGAGATCACCCGTCTTTCCCCGGGCATTGGTTTCCCCTTTGTTGGCCAAGCGAATTTTGGATCCATTGCGAACCCCGGCAGGAATTTTGACAGACAAGGACTCCCTTTGTCCATTGCGCATCACGGCTATTTTGGCCGGCGCCCCCTTGACGGCCTGGATAAAATCAATCTCCATGGAATAAAAGAGGTCCTTGGATGCCTCTTCAGCAAAGGGGGCCTCGGCCCGGCGGGGCTGGGCCCTTCCCTGAAAACCCCCGCCAAAGATATCACCGAAGATCTCCCCAAAATCAAAACCAAAATCACGACCGAGATCCCCCACATCCTCAAATGGCTGCTCCCCATTGTGGTTCCATTTCCAGGTCGTTTGGCCCCGGCGGCGAGGATCAAACCCGGCCTGCTGCCATTGCGCCCCCA
The DNA here is from genome assembly GCA_001798715.1 of Deltaproteobacteria bacterium RIFCSPLOWO2_02_FULL_50_16. Lineage (GTDB taxonomy): Bacteria > UBA10199 > UBA10199 > 2-02-FULL-50-16 > 2-02-FULL-50-16 > 2-02-FULL-50-16. The sequence continues at coordinate 8,008 of MGSF01000068.1, forward strand.
ACATATCGTACTTTCGCCGTTTCTCGGGGTCGCTTAAGACATCATAGGCCTGACTGACTTCTTTAAATCGCTCCTCAGCCTGCTTGTCCCCCTTATTCACATCGGGGTGATGGGTCTTGGCCAGGCGACGAAAGGCCTTTTTGATTTCATCGGGGCTCGCCTGACGACCGACACCCAAGATTTCATAAAGATCACGTGGCATGAATCACCTTCTTCAACACACAAGCCCTCAAACACAATTCACTTACTAACAGCCCCGAAATTGTATAGACATTGGGGGACTGTTAGTATTACAGGACCGGCTGTTAGCCCTATCGGGCTTTCCATTTATTTCGGTCCTGTTAATAACATATACTCACGTTTGTGATTAAGACAAGTATCTTATAAAATGAGAAAGTAGCCCATGAAAAAAATCATTCTTCTTGCCCTCTTTGTCTTTCTTGTCGGGATCGGATACTTTCTCTACACCCTCCCCCCCATCTGGAATCTCAAGACCCATAACCCCCAGATAACGGCCTTTATGAAGATAAAAGGGAGTCCCTTAGAACGTCACTGGACACCCCTCTCACATATTGCCCCTTCCCTCCGCTTGGCCGTCATGGCCTCCGAGGATCAATACTTTTATGGGCATCAGGGGATCGACTGGGATGAGGTCGAGGCCTCGATCAAGAAAAACTTGAGAAAAATGCGATGGGCCCGCGGGGCCTCCACGATCTCGATGCAGGTTGTCAAAAATTTGTACCTCTCCAGCGATAAAACCCTCTGGAGAAAGGCAAAAGAGATCCTCTACACATGGGGGCTCGAGTATTATCTGACAAAAAATCGTATTTTGGAAATTTACCTCAATATCGTTGAGTGGGGGCCCAGGATTTACGGGGCCGAGGCAGCGGCCCAACATTATTTTCAGACATCGGCAGAAAACCTGACCCTGGAGCAGAGCGCCTATCTGGCCGCCCTCCTCCCGAATCCCAGGGCCCTTTCACAGCCCCGGCATCAGGAATGGGTGGGAAGACGGGTCCAGTGGATTCTAAGGGTCATTGAAAAGATCCATTAGTGGATAGTGGACATCTTATTATTTTTTGAATAGAATGCCATTCTTTCAATCAACGAAGGGGGATTTATTATGAAAAAACTCTTTAAGGTCGGCATCACTGTCATCGTATTATTTCTAGTTCTCATCATCGTCCTCCCCTTCGTCATCCCCCTGGATCGCCTAAAACCCATCATTATTGAGAAGGCCGAGGAACAGATAAGCGGTGACCTGGAAATCGGCAAGATCTCGCTCCGCTTTATCCCCTTCATCGGACTGAAACTCGACAATGTCACGCTCGCCAACAAACCCGACTCCCCCTTTCAAGGGGCCCCCATCATCAAACTCCCCCGATTTGATTTTCATGTTCACTTAAAAAGTCTCTTCAAGATGAGGGTCATTGCCGGCCTTAAGATCGAAAAACCGGAGATCTTTTTCACCAAACTCCCTTCCGGAAAATCCAACATCGACTCTCTCCTAGAAAAACCCCTGGCCCCCGTTCCTGCAACCCCCCCTCCCGCAGAACCTCCCCTCCCGACACCCACAACCTCCCAATGGCAGTTGCAGACCCTGAATGCCCAAGAGACCGTGAATACCCCAACCACTGAGGTCCCCGAGGCCACACCCCCTCCCTCCCCTGAAGAGGTAAAAAAGGATCCAGTCCCTGCAACCTCCGGTTCACCCTTAGACAACCTCCCCGTCAAGATCGAGGTCACAGAGATCCGCATTGATGAGGCCCAGATTACGGTCACGGACCAGGCCACAAAGGAGCCTCCACTGACGCTACGCGATCTCAATATCAAAATATCCAACATCAAACCCCAGGACCCCAACGCCCCCATCTCCCTTGAGATAGGGACCAAGATCTTTGGATCACCGAAGGAAAATCTTTCCCTCAAAGGACAGATCTTTGTCGATCTCGCCAAGAAAATCGTGACGGTCCCCAAGGCCGATCTCCTGATCGCCGGGTCTCCCATCCACGTTGAGGCCAAGGTTGAAAATTATGACACCAACCCTGCCTTTGCGGCCTCACTCTCTGCCCCGACCTTTAAATTTGCCTCGATCGACGAAATGGCCCCTGCCGCCCTGAAGGCCCTTCCCCCGGAATCCTCCATCGGCGGCTCCATGGGTCTCGCCTTCAGTGCCAGCGGGACCCCCTCAAGCGTAAAGGCCTCCGGGGAACTTAATTTTGAAAACACCTCCATTGCCTACGGAAAACTCTTCCGTAAAAATCCTGGGCAAAATCTAAAGATCACCCTGGATGTGGCCTCTACCCCGGCCCAATTGACGATCAAACAAATCGCCCTCTCCATACTGGGGGATGCCATCATCATGGAAGGGACAATACAAATGACCGACCAGCAGGACCTGAACATCCTCATCGATTCCAAGGCCCTCAATATCCAAAAACTCCTCACCCTTTCGCCGGCCTATGCCAGCATGCCGGTTCAGGGGGTCCCCAGTTTTGAGATCACAGCCACCGGGGCCACCAAAAATCCGGACTCTGTCAATCTTTCTGGCAATGTCGTGGCCAAGAAAATCACCTACGACAAATACACCATCGACAATCTTTCAACCCATTTTGGTTATGCCAATAAGACGGCCAGGCTTCACGATCTTGACCTCGATATTTTTTCAGGACACCTTTTTGGGGCGGCTGTGGTGGATCTGCAGAAAGACATGGGGTGGCAACTGGATCTGAAGCTCTCCGACATCGACATCAATCAAGTCCTGACCACCGTCGGCAATGCCGGTGAGGTCCTGACAGGTCGTGGAGGACTCTCGCTGGCTGTGACTGGCACCGGTACAGATATCACGGCGATCAAAAAGACCCTAAGCGGCCAGGGGGGTCTTTCCCTGCATGATGGGACCTTTAAGACAGCCAATATCTCCAAGGGGGTTCTGTCTCCCCAGACCCTCGGGGCCCTTCAAACAGGCCTGGGGTTGGCAGGAACCGGGATCAAGATCCCGGAGGCCCTCGTTCAATATACCGACACCTCTTTCAAATTGCTGGAGACCTCGTTTACCATTGTCAATGGCGTTATTCAGGTCCCGCAGATTCACATGGCTCAAAATGATTATTCGATCAATCTTGCGGGAACCATCAATCTCGATCTCGAACTCAACATGAAGGGTGATTTTCTGCTGACACCTGCCCGCACTAGTGAACTCATCCCCGATGAAAAAACCCGTTCCTATTTTGTGAATGCTGACGGACAATTTACGATCCCCTTTACCCTCACAGGGCCTGTGACCAATCCCAATGTGGCCCCCGATGCCAGCTTTATCGGAGACATTGCCAAAAGGGCCTTAACCGGCATCGCCCAGGAAAAGGCCAAGCAACTCGTCCAGGAGCAGGTGCAAAAGGCAGTCCCTCAGTTGGGAGGCCTCCTTCAAAATACCCCCTTGGCCCAACCCTCTTCACCTACCCCAACTAGCCCCCCTCCCTCGGCAGGGCAGGCCGTCCAAAATAAGGCCGCAGAGACCCTAAAGGGCCTTTTTGGGAGATAAAAAAAGCGCCCTAAGAATAACTTAGGGCGCTTTAGTCCTGGCAAGGAAGGCGTCTCAAGTACCCTTTAGGGTATTGAGCGCTTTGGAAGCTTTTACAATAGTCTTATCGATAATTAACTAATACTGTTGCTAGAAAAATATGAAAAAAAGTGAATAGATAATTTCACAATATTATCATGATGTTATGAAGATGAAGGAAAAAGTGTCTATTATATATACCTTAGGTTTTCGAGGCCCAAAGGACCTTGCGGCATAGGGCCCTCAAAAGCCCCACCTCCCTCATCGTGGGCTGGGCCCGGCTCAAGAGTTCCCGAAACTGGTTCATGATCCGATAGGGGTTTTGGGGGTCCAAGAAACCGATCCCTAAGAGGACCTCTTCCCAATGACGATAAAAAGATTCCAGCTGTCGATGCGTGGCCTGTTTCTGCTGGTGTGACGACTTCAAAAGATTTCCGTCCCCCTTGAGTTGGGAGAGTTCATAGAGCAAGATCATGACGGATTGGGCCAGATTGATGGAGGGAAAATCCTGACGGGTCGGGATCGTGACGATCTTCTGACACAGAGACAATTCATCGTTCGTCAGCCCCGCCTCCTCCGGTCCAAAAACTAATGAAACCCTGGATCGTGCCGGCTGTCCCTTGATCCATTTCCGTAATTCACAAGGATGCCAATGACGACGGTTTTTTTGGAAACGAATGCGACGGGTCGAACCCACGACAAGATGGGACAACGCAAGGGCCTCAGAAAGATGAGAATGCCTCTTGATGCGCGACAACAGATTTTCTGCACCACAGGCCATTTTTTTAATATCTGGATGATCGAGCTCAAACCGGGGGGAAACCAATGAAAGGTGACAGACCCCAAAGTTTTTCATGGCACGCAAGATCGATCCGAGATTGCCAGGATGATGGGAACGAACAAGGACGATATGTGTGTGATACATTACACTAATACAAACGCAAGAAATGCTGTGATACGGCGTTGGCTGTCCTCGGCACTCCCTGCGGCGTACCTTCCAAGTACGCCTCGTTCGGCCTCGGCCAGCCGCCTTGTCTCACAGCATTTCTTGCGTTTGTCATTTTGTCACTTTATTTAATGCGTTTGTATTAAATAAGATTGGAACGTACCCAGCGAATCAACGCCATAAACAAAATCATCTCTTACCCCCCAAGGAAAAGTGATCGCCTTTTCCGACGAAAAAGCCCCTATCGTAGTGAGATCAAGGCCTTTAATATAAGCAGGGCCTGAAGATCAAGGATTCTCTCGGCCAACAACTGGAGCTTTTGATCCACCCCTCCCCTTTTCTTCCTTTTCTTCATAGATGTCCCCTTTTGACACCCCAAGGATAACAATTTTATATTGGATAATCAATAGAAATCTTATAGTTAAATTATTAATACTTTCATGCATATGCAATTATTTTGCCATTGACCGTATTATAGGATTCTATTATAATTTACATGTACTCTAGTCCCTGGAGGGAAAGGTGTTTCCAGAAACGGCCTTATCCATGAGCCCCTTATTCGAAAAAAAGAAACCCCAGTCGAAAAATACCTATTCTTTTTATTTGGCTGAGGAACTCATGAAGGAAATTGACAAGATCTGCCGTCAATTCAAGTTGAGCCGCAGTGAAGTCCTCGAAAAACTGGCCCAAGAGGGCCTGCACAGACACCTTAAAGAAAAAGGGCCTGATTAACATTTCTCCCATTGTCGTCTGATCATTTCCCTGATGCGCTTGTGCCGTCGCGGGCTTTCACATCCATAAACCTTACGACACTCATAGGGCTTGACGTCATGAATGCGGCAATGCCCTTCCAAAAAAAACAGGCACCTTTTTTCCCGAGTCAGATATTTGGGAGAAAGACAAAGGGAATGAACATTGCAATATTTTTGGGAAAATTCATCCAGGGTAAGCCCCAGAAATTGAGCGACGGGATCGATCTCTTCGGGTAAAAACCAGCCCGGTTCGTGCCGACACAGGGATTGACATTTGAGGCAATCACAACCCGTCTTCTTTGATTTGTTTTTATCTTGCCCCATCATTTGACAAACCCAAGTTTAAGACACGCTGAATAAGCCGATTATAGGAAACCCCCGCCTTTTCAGCCGAGAGCGCAAAGTCCTCGTCCCTGGCAATAAAGGCATTGGGGTTGGCCTCCAAAACAACCACCTCTCCCTGGGGAGTCAGACGGACATCTATTCGACCATAGCCCCTCATGTATAAATGACGATAGGCCTTTTTACAGACTCGTTCGATCTTGCTCACGATCTCATCTGAGAGTCCTGTCGCAAAACGGTTTTGGATGCCCCATTTTTTTCTGTATTTTGCGTCCCACTTGACCTTGAAAGTCGCTATTTTGTGGGTCTCATCTTCCTGCCTTGAAAAAACCAACTCCCGATAAGGAAAAACCTGAAGTCTCCGATTTCCCAAAATACTGACATAGAGTTCCCTCCCCTCAACAAACTCCTCGACAATGGCGTCTTGATCCATCGAATGATGGACAAAATGCACCCTGTCAGTAAAATCCTGATCATTGTCCACCAGGGAATTTTGAGAAATCCCGTAAGAGGCCTCTTCACGAAGGGGTTTGACGAGGATGGGATATTTGAGCCGTCGCGGTTTGGGGACGCGTTGCCCCCTATGGATCACACCAAAGGCCGGTGTCTTAATGCGATGATAGGTCAAAATCTCTTTTGAGATGCCCTTATTTTTGCATAAAACGAGTCCGGCCGGAGAGGTCCCCGTATAAGGCAATTGAAGGAGTTCAAGCAATCCCACAACATTGCGATCATAAGTGGAATCGCCATGAAAGTGTTCTGTCAGATTGAAGACAATATCAGGCCGATGCCGCAAAACCTCCCTTGTAATAAGACTGACATCATCGTAGACACCTAAAAGCCTGACATGATGACCCAGTTCATTGAGGGCCTTGATGACATGGGCCTCTGATTTCCAGTCTTCCGTCTTGAGTTCTTTAGAAAAATCCTGGTCCTCAGGAGGAGTTCCTGCGGTGTCAAAAAGGACCAAAATATCCAGCCTCCGAGCCATCCTCTTCCTCCTATTTCATGCAAAAAAAGATATTATGATAAAGATCATGATGTCTCAATGATTTTTTAAATTGACGCCCTCCCCTTTAGGAACTAAGGAAAGGATTATTGTATGGCAGCCATCAACTTTTCTAAACTCATCCCTTGGAAACATCTCGTCTCTTTTCTCGCCGGGATGGCCCTCCTCATCTATCTCATCTACAGTCTGGGAGCTGGCGAAATAGGGGCTCAATTATCTTCCATAGGATGGACTTATTTGAGTGTCTTT
>MGSF01000069.1 GCA_001798715.1 Deltaproteobacteria bacterium RIFCSPLOWO2_02_FULL_50_16
AACTTTCCTTGAGCGGCTTTAGAAAAATCAATCTCCTTACTGCCTACATGCTATTGATTTTTCTAGCTGTCCCAAGCCTGGCAGTGGAAGGCTTGGGACAAAAGCGAAAGGAAATGTTATTTTTCGCCACTTCCCTTAAAGTGACTTGAGGTAATGGTTTTATGGTGTTTTTTTACTCAATTTTGGCGGTTATTTTTGGTCTGTTGGTGGGGAGTTTTGCGAATGTGTGCATCCACCGGATCCCTCGCGGGGAGTCCATCGTTACACCCCGGTCTCATTGTCCGCAGTGCCAGGTCATGATCCGTTGGTATGACAATATTCCCCTCGTCAGTTATCTCTTGTTGGGGGGGCGTTGCCGACAGTGCCATGGAATTATCTTGTGGCAATACCCCCTCGTGGAGGGGCTCTGTGGTTTTTTGTCGTGGTTTGTCTTTGTACAGTTTCCTTCACCCTATGAGTATTTCGTCTACTCTCTCCTTTTTGTCACGCCCCTTGTGATCCTGTCGGTGATTGATTTGAGACACATGATTTTGCCCGACGTCATCATCCTTCCGGGGATTTTCGTAGGATGTGCTGTTCATGTCTTCTTTTTTTCCCCACCGGTCACAAAGGCCCTTGTGGATTCCCTTATTGGAATCCTTGTGGGGGGGGGCATTCTCCTCTTGATGGGATATTTGTACGAAAAAATGCGTCATCAAGAAGGCATGGGGGGAGGGGATATCAAGTTGGCGGCCATGATAGGGGCCTTTTTGGGATGGAAACTTTCGTTGTTTGTTATTTTTGTGAGTTCCTTTCTGGGTGTCGTGGGGGGACTTTTGGTGTTGATTGTGACTCGCCAGGGCAGACAGGCCAGGATTCCCTATGGTCCTTTTTTGGCCTTGGCCGGTCTATTGGCCTTGTTTTATGGGAACTCCCTTATGACGGCCTATCTTCATTGGACACAGCGACTTTATTTTAACTGAATTATACATAATTAAGTATATTTATATATTAAAAAGCCATTATTTTATAAAAATTATCTCATAAAGTTATTCAATATAGCAAACTATCTTGACTCTAGGGCCCATTGTCGTATATTCTAAAGTGCCCAGGATAGGTATAAAAGTAGGGATTCTATGTTTGAAAGTGTGGTCAACAAGGTGCGCTATCTGCGAGAACAGCAGTTGATGAGCAAGGCGGAACTAGCTCGTAAAGCGGGGATTTCTGCCTTGACGGTGGATCGTGTTGAACGGGGTAAAGATTGTCGTATGGATACGAAGCGAAAGATCATTTTGGCCTTGGGATTTCAACTTTCTGACAAAGATAAGGTTTTTCCGGAAGAGTGATCGGGAAGTTCTCTACTTTTTTCACAGGAAAATACTGATGAGCTCACTTCACTATCATACGGCTGGCGAATCCCACGGCCCCATGCTGACGGCCATCCTTGAAGGAATGCCTTCAGGGGTTTCTATTGCCGAGGCCTCCATTAATGAACAACTCAAGAGACGACAGGGGGGCTATGGACGCGGACAGAGGATGCAGATTGAGTCTGATCATGTCAAGGTGACCTCCGGAATTCGGTTTGGGAAGACCTTGGGCTCTCCGATTGCCTTGCAGGTGGAAAACAAGGATTGGAAAAACTGGATGCCTCTCATGTCCCCCTTTGGGAGACCCTCAGCCCAGAGGGCTGTTCATTGTCCCCGTCCCGGACATGCGGATTTGGCGGGGGGGATCAAATATGATCATCATGACCTGCGCAATATCCTGGAACGTGCCAGCGCCCGTGAGACAACGATGCGCGTGGCTATCGGGGCCTTGGTCAGACAGCTTTTGGAGGTCTTTGATATCCGATTGTATAGTTATGTCAGGTCCATTGGGGATGTTTCTGTTCTGACTCCCTGTCCCCCCTTAAAAAAACTACAAGCCTTTGCCAACCAATCACCGGTCCATACCTACGATTCCCGTGCCGCAAAAAAGATGATGGCCTTGATTGATCAGGTTCGAAAAAAACAGGATTCGTTGGGAGGAACCTTTGAGGTCATTGTGACGGGAGTTCCCATAGGGTTGGGGAGCCATGTGAACTGGGAGAAAAAACTGGATGCCCTTCTGGCCCAGTCCGTGATGAGTCTTCAGGCGATTAAGGCCGTTGAGATTGGTTTGGGGGTCGAGGCCGGGAGGCGATGGGGCTCAAAGATGCATGATGAGATCTTTTTTAGCCGTGCCAGGGGTTTTTATCACAAAACAAATAATGCTGGAGGGCTGACAGGGGGCATGACCAACGGCAATCCCATCGTTGTGCGGGCCACCATCAAACCCATTTCGACCTTATATCAACCCTTGCGTTCCGTCGATGTGGTGACCAAGAGGCCTCAGCGGGCTACTATAGAACGCTCCGATATTTGTGTGGTGCCGGCGGCGGCCGTGATTGCCGAAAATATAGTGGCCTATACGATCGCTCAGGTTTTTCTGGAAAAATTTGGGGGCGACTCCTTGCGTGAATTAAAACGGCATTACAGTGAGTCAATGAAGTTGCAAAGGTATTATTAATTCCTTTCAAAAAGTCCCAGATGCAAGGCACCCGCGAGAGCACGACCGAGGCGTACTTGTGGGGTACGTTGAGGGAGGGATCGAGTGGGCAACGCAGCAGATGGGACTTTTTCAGAGGTTTTCCCTTCATGAATAAACAGCGCATCATTTTGACGGGGTTTATGGGGACGGGAAAGACAGTCGTTGGCAATAAGCTCGCCGAAAGACTCCACTATTATTTCATCGATCTCGATTGCAAAATTGAAGAAGAGACGGGTCAGAAGATTCGGGACATTTTTGCCCAAAAAGGGGAGCCTTATTTTCGAAAACTGGAAAAAGAAACGCTCCAACAATGTCTCCGTCAGGAGAACATGGTTTTGTCAGTGGGCGGTGGGACGATTGTGGACCCTGAAAATTGCCGACTGATGAAGGAAGCGGGATGGGTGATTACCCTCAATGCCCCTCCCGAGATTCTTGCACAGAGATTGAAAGGGGACGAGAGTCGTCCCTTGCTTCTTGTGGATAATCCTCTGGAAAAGATGACCCAACTTTTGGAGAAAAGGGAAAAGGCCTATCTTCAGGCCCACTGGGTTTTGGATACGAGTTTGAAGTCTGTTGTCGAAGTGGTTGATGCCATTTTGGAAAGATATTATGAAGAAAATTGAGGTCATCCTCCCCCATCATCGATATGCCATTCATGTCACTCAAGGAGACTTGAGTCCCTTGGCCGATTATTTAAAAAGTCACTGGTCGGATTATCGATTGATTGTTTTGACCAATGCCCGCGTCAAACGTCACTGTCTTCCCTCCGTCTCACGGGCCCTGGGAAGAAAAGGTTTGAAACTTGAGACGATCCTGATCCCGGATGGCGAGGTTTATAAAAATCAAAAGACGGTGAATCTGGTTTATCAGAAACTTTTTCAATTAAAGGCGGATCGCAAGACGCTTCTCTTGTTGTTGGGGGGTGGGGTGGTGGGCGATTTGGGCGGGTTTGTGGCGGCTACTTTTTTGAGGGGCCTTCCCTATGTTCAATTGCCGACGACTGTTGTGGCCCAAGTGGATTCGAGCATTGGGGGAAAGGTGGGGATCGATCATGAAAAGGGAAAAAATTTGATAGGGGCCTTTTATCAGCCCGTTGCAGTTTTTTCCGATGTCCATTGGTTGCAAAGTTTGTCAGGTCGCCAGCTGAGGGCCGGTCTGGCTGAGGTGGTTAAATATGGGGTTATTTGGGAGCCTGCTATTTTGGAGTATCTTGAGTGCTACGTTAAGGATATCCTTCAGGCACGACCGGTGAGGATGCAGTGGCTTGTTGAACAATCCAGCGCCATCAAATCACAGGTCGTTCAAATCGACGAAAAGGAATCAGGACTGAGGATGATTCTTAATTTTGGGCATACCCTGGGACATGGTATTGAAAAATTGATGGATTATAAAAGATGGCTTCACGGGGAGGCCGTGGCCGCAGGAATGGTTTATGCGGCCCGCCTTTCCTGTCGGCGCGGCTATTGTCGCAAGGAAATTTTGGAGCGTTTGACAAAGATTTTGGAGTTATTACAACTACCTACAACCCTTCCAGCCTTCGCAAAAAAACGCTATCTTCACACTATGGTTTTTGATAAGAAAAGAAGGGGAAAAAGACTCAATTTTGTGTGTGTTCGGCGGATGGGGCATGTTTTTACCCATCCCCTGACACCCTCTGAAATCCTGCGGGAGATCCAATAGGTGTATGGGTGAACCTCTAAAAACCACCCATCTGCGGCGTTGCCCTTCTCGCGCGGCCCTCAACGTACTTGCTAGTACGCCTCGGGCCTCGCTCGGCGGGCGCCTTGCATTTGGGAGGTTTTTAGAGGTTCCCGAAATTTGGGGTTATTAGAGGTGCCCATGGATGAAAAGGAAGAACAGTTAAGATCCGATCCTTCATTTGCCCGCTATTTTGATATTTGGCAAACCAACGAGTCCTCTTTTGTCTTTGTTCCCTTAGCCGAAATTTATCGTAAAAAAGGTCTGTTGGAAGAGGCGGCGGATGTCTGTCGCCGGGGATTAAGACACAATGCGGACTCCATCAGCGGGCGATTTTTGCTCGCCCGTATTTGTGTGGATCAGCAAAGGATTCAAGAGGCCAAAAGTATCTTGTCGGATATCTTGAAGCACATCCCCGATCATGACGGGGCAAGGAGTCTTTTGCAATCTCTGCAGGAAGACCCCGATGTGGATTCTGTGCCAGCCGAAACCAAGTCCTCGCCCTCACCCACTCCTTCGATCGTTGTCAACCATGAGGAAACTCCGGGAAAGAAGTTGTGGGAGACGGTGACGATGGCGGAGATCTATATTCATCAAAAAGAATGGCGGGCGGCGGAAGACATCTGTCGTGCGATTTTGACGAGGGAACCCGGACATTCTCGAGCCAGAGAACTTTTGGATTTTTGCCAGGAGAAAAGCCAGTTTGAAGGATGGCATCCATGAAAAAAATCCTTGTTCTTCATGGGCCCAATCTCAATCTTTTGGGTCAGCGTGAGACAGACATCTATGGGCAGGAAACTTTAGATGAGATCAACAAAAAAATAAAAAAAGAGGCCCAAAAAGAAAAGGTTTCGGTCAATTTTTTTCAATCCAATCACGAGGGAGAATTGGTCAGCCAGATTCAAGAAGCAGGGAAGCAATACGGGGCTATTGTGATGAATGCGGCAGGTTATACGCATACGAGTGTCGCCATCCGTGATGCTATTGCGGCCGTCAAGATTCCCGTCATTGAAGTGCATTTATCCAACATATATTCCCGGGAGGAATTTCGTCATCAATCTCTCCTCTCTCCTGTTGTGAGGGGAGGCGTCTTCGGCTTTGGCTCCGAGAGTTATCTATTGGGTCTCACAGGGGCCATTCGGTTGCTGCGTTCGTAAAAAGATATGAGTAAAGAAAAAATTTTTGAAACAGCTGAAAAGTACATTAAAGAAAGAAAATATGACCGGGCCATCAAGGAGCTGCAGTCTCTTTTGGCCTATACCCCTCATGATCTTCGCCTGAAATTAAAGGTGGCTGAGGTCTTTGCCAAAAAGAGAGACCTCTCATTAGCCATCAAAACATATCAAGAAGTTGCCGAAGAGTACATCAAGAGCAATTTTTATCTCAAGGCCATTGCCGTCTATAAAAATATTTTAAAAATCAATCCGGCCCTCGTGGATATCAATGAAAAATTGGGGGATCTTTTTCACAATGTTGGAATGGAAAATGAATCCATTAATCAATATCAGATTATTGCAGGATATTATGAGAGTCATGGAAAAAATAAGGAGGCCTTAAAAATCCGCGAGAAGATGGTCGCGGCGGACCCTTCCAGCACCACAAATCGCATGAGGCTGGCAGAGCTCTATCAAAACGAAGGAGAAGCGGAAAACTCATTAAAACACTATGAAACTGCGGCCTCAACGATCTTGGGCAATAAAAGCAAGACGGGCTTGATCGAGGTTTATGAAAAGATTCTTCATCTCAAACCAAACAATCCTAAAATCGCCCTGTCCCTTTCCAGGCTCTATTTTCAAAAAAAGGAATTTGAGAAAATTATCCGTCTTTTTGAGAAGGCCCCTGAAAAAGTAAAAGGAGATGATGAGATTTTTTATCTGGCGGCAGAGGCCTGTTTGCGCGTTGATCAGGTGCAGGAGGCGAAGAAAAGATTTAAGGCTTTATACCAAAAAAAACTTGACGAAAAAGATTGGCGGGTCTCGGATTATCTTTATGGGCGCATTCGCCAGGAGTTTGAAATGGATGATGATTACTTCAGTAAAGTCGAGGAGATTCGCGTGGCTGCGGGACGGCCCCCCACTTCTTTGCCTGAAGACCGTCGTGCTGCGGCCCAAACCAAACGTCCCGATCTTGAGAGGACGGACGAATTTGACATCTCAAAAATCACCGATTCTGGAAGAGAAAAAAAGACGAAAGAGTGAAGCTGGTTATTGCAAGGGCTCGCCGGGTCCCCGTCCTTCAGTGAACTGACCCTCAACCGTGTGCCAATCGACCTGCGGAAACCAGAAGACGGGTTTCACGCCGGCCTCCTTTTCCCAGACAATCTGGGATCGATTCGAACGACTCCCCTGGGCGGGTAATTGATGGAGGGTGGAGAAACGGGTCGTGATGGACTCGGGGGGTTTGGGGATAAATTGGACTTGAAGGGCGGTGCGTTCAATGTTGGACAGATCTTCTCTCTTGGGGAGAAGCCCTTCCATCGTTTCTTTTAGCTCATAAATTTTTTGTTTGTTTTGTTTGAAGACATGAAAAGTACTGGTCGGCTGAAGACCGACACCATGATAATAAACGACCAGCCATTCATGAGAGCCAAGGGGGTAAAAATTGATCTGGACGGCTCCCAATTCGATCTCATCAATCTCTTCGCCCTTCTTAAGGGTGTACGTGACTTTTTCCCATTGAAAATCCTTGTCGAGGTTGGCTTGGTTTTCTTTTTGGCTTTTCTTTGATTTTTCGGGGGTGTTGAGCTCATTTAAGGCCTTGATGACGTAGGGATCCAATCGGCCCCAAACGTCGTGAATATGTTCTTGTGTGAGGGTTTGTCCCTTCATAAGGATTTTGTTATCAAGGTCCTCTAGGTAAGAGATAAGAGAGGGGTCAAATTGGGCCGAAAGAGGAAAGGCTATAAAAAATTCCAATAAAAATAAAATGGCAGAGAACATTCTTTTCATAATCTACTCCTTAGGGTCGATTGGTGACGGCGGGTTCATTGTTATTGCGTTTTCGAACAAAGACAAAAGAGGGGACCGAGCTTTCGGAGGACCGTGTGGCAATCCCGGGCAGGACAAGGACTTGAATGGGGGACATGGCCGGGTATTGGGTATCTGAAGTCCCCGCGCCAGTGGGGAAAACAGTGGTTTCCGATATCAGGGCCTCTTGCAGTTGATCGTATTGAGAGGTTGTCGGGGAATAAAAGGCAAAGGCCCCCTCTGTGGTATCCTGGGAGTCATCGCTAAAGATATAGGCGGCCGTGAGGACGGCCTGATCATAGGCGGTAAAGACATCGTCTGCGGCTATATTGTCCCGCCTCGCCGTATCGAGGTAAGTGAGATGGGCGGCATCATCGGGATAAAGCGGGGAAAATTGATAATTGCCCCCGGAGCCGGCCTCGATAACGGCTTCATAACTCGAACCGGGTGGATTTTTGTAAAATTTTTCGGAATTCACCACAAAGAGATGGGGGGCGTTTTTTTCATTGATGAGTTGGATGCGATTGCGGATAACGGCCCCCAAGGCGTCGCCCGTTGGGCTTACGCTGGTCAGTTTTACAAAATCTTCCTCATTGAGGACGGCCTCTCGCGCCAGCTGGCCGCGGGCCTCCCCCACCAGGATCTGAATCAATTTCTGAGGGGGTGTAATGACCTCGATGGATTCTCGGTAACTGCTGTCCACCACGGGAATGGCGTAACTAATACCAATATCCAAGGGGACCACCCGGGCCCCACGGGCGTCACGATAATTGTTATATCCATCGACGAAGGCAAAATCGATCAGGTCCTCATCCTCGGTTTGAAAATCAAGGGTCCTCCCTGTCAAGTCCTCTTCTGTCTGGATGACATCGGTTCCCGGCGCCACCCCTCCAAGGGCCAAGGCCAGTTTTCCGGAGACCTCCCTCTCAACACCCTCGCTGGAATCCGGGGAGTCGGCGTCTTCGGGATTTGAATCGTCATTGGTGAGGGAATCAAAAGGAAGGAGATCACCACATCCCGCAAGGGAAAGGGAGAAAAACAGAGAGGAAAAAAGAATGAATAAAATCTTCTTCACGCTACTTACCTTCAATAGCACAAATTATCAGGATCTTCAAGGTCTTCATTGACGTTCTTTAAAGAAGTTGTTACAGGGCAGTACATTAATTACTATATAATGATCTGCCCAGTATTAAGCAGTAGTGGTAGTGAAGGTATTTGGTTTTTTTAGGTATGGTGGGACTGGAACTGATTAATAGTGGTGTGTCCCATTAATCTCCTTTTGTGAGCCTTCAAAACAGGGAAGTTATTATGGCCATTAAAGCCCTTCGTGGGATGAATGATATCTTCTCTCCCGAGATCCATGTGTGGCAGCTCGTCGAGGATCATGCCCGAAAACTGTTTGCCCTCTACGGTTATGAAGAGGTGAGGACCCCGGTCCTGGAAGAACTCAATCTTTTTGTCCGTTCCATTGGGGAGACGACCAGTATTGTTGAGAAGGAGATGTATTCCTTTGTTGATCGGAAGGGAAAGGCCCTGGCCCTGAGGCCCGAAGGCACCGCGTCCATCGTGCGGGCCTATATACAAAATGAACGTGCCCAGAGTGATCCTGTGGCGCGTTATTATAACATAGGTCCCATGTATCGTTATGAGCGCCCGCAACAGGGCCGTTATCGCCAGTTTCACCAGATTGGTGCCGAGGTTTTTGGCATTGCCAACCCAAGAATTGACGCGGAGATGATTCACATGGTTGATCAGTTTTTTCAGGGGTTGGGTATCGACGATTTGGAAATCGAACTCAATTCGCTGGGATGTCCCATCTGCCGTCCCGGTTTTACAAAAAAGTTTTCTGAATATCTTGATTCTCATCAATCCTCCCTTTGTGAAGATTGCCACCGTCGAACACAAAAAAATCCCCTGAGGGCCTTGGACTGCAAACAAGAAACATGTATGACCCTCATGAAAGAGGCGCCCTCTATTCAGGATGATTTATGTGATGAGTGTGAGGGACATTTTGATACCGTTTTGACGCATCTGGGTCATTTAGGCTCTTCGTTTTCGGTCAATCACAAGATTGTCCGGGGTCTCGATTATTACTTGAGAACCACCTTTGAATTTACCACGTCTCAGTTAGGCACTCAGAATGCCGTTGCAGGAGGGGGGCGCTATGATGGACTGGTACGCCTTTTGGGAGGTCCCAATGTGCCGGGGATCGGTTTTGCAGTGGGAATGGAGCGCCTGATCGAATTGATATTGTTGAAACAAAAAATCACCCCTTCGGTTTTGGCCCCCACCGTCTATGGGATTGCCATGGGGGATGCGGCCCATGAGCTCATGATCCAGGTCGCCCAGTCACTGAGACGGAGCCATATTTTTGTTGAGATCGATTATGAAGGACAAAGCCTCAAGGCCATGATGCGTCGAGCCGATCGACGTCAAACCCCCTGGGTTGTGATTATGGGTGATGAGGAGGTCAACAAGGGGATCTTCATTCTTCGCAATATGGGGACAAAAGAGCAAAAAGAGATCCCTATGGGTGAGGTTCAGCAATTGCCTCAAAGGATAAAAACGTAGTCCCACCACATTGACAACCCATTAAAAATACTGTAGTTTTGTCCTATTCCCCTTTCGTGGCAAGAGGAGGCGTGAGTGTCCTTAGTGCACAGGAGTTTCGTACGGGCGATCGTGGCGTTTTTGTTTTCCCTGGCCTTGGCCCTTTTTAGCGTCACCTATCTCATCATGAGTCCCTATTTTTATGATGATGACGTGAGGGCTCAAGAACCCCCTGAAGAGGAGGGGGCGACCCTAGGGTCAACGCCCGCTGAGGATGATATTTCGGGCCTTTCCGAGGAGGAAAAGAAGGAGCTGATGACGGCCCTTGAAGCGGCGAAACCCGCACCCAAACCACGACCCAAACCGGCACCACTGCCTTCACCCTCTCCTCCAGCCGCTGCACCCTCTCCTCCTGTCGTTCCTCTTTCTCCGGGGCCTTCATCACCGCCTTCTTCGGCGCCTTCCATCACGGCCATTCCCGTTCCCGTCCCTATGCAGCCGGTCGCACCCTCACCGGCGCCTTCGGTGGTGCCCTCACCAGCACCGATGGGATCTCCCCTGCCACCATCTCCCACTCTTCAAGGGACCGAGAGACCGGTGCCATCGATTCCCACACCCCTTTTGCAACCGGGAGTAACACCTCCGGGGGCGACAGGGATTTCCAGTCCCCCGTTGGCAACACCCTCTCCTCCCGCCTGTCCTCCGTCTCCCTCCACCCCCTTGATGGTTCAAGAAAAAACGGGCCCGGTTCAACTGGGTCCCTTGGTTTCGGGAAAGCTTGAGGTCGAAAAGATTCGATTTGAGTTTGCCACCCTCAACATGACACCGCGTTCTCAAGAGGTGTTGAAGGAATTAGCCAGTAAGATTTCGGGGGATCCCTCCATTCAAGGCCTGCGGGTGGAGGTCCATACGGATAGCGTGGGCTCTGATCAGGCCAATCTCTTTATTTCCCAGTCTCGCGCCAAGGCCGTCCGGGATTTTCTGATTGCTCAGGGGGTGGAGGGTGGCAAGATTGAGGCCGTGGGAAAGGGAGACAAGTTTCCCTTGGTCAGCAATGCCACCTATGAGGGTCAGGAGACGAATCGGCGCATTGAGTTTTATCTTGTCAAGTAATCCGTCATTGGATTGAGGCAAATTTCCCCACACATCTTGCTTTTTTCAAAAAATCTGGATAGGCTTCCCCGCCATCGTGAAAAACAACCAAAAAATTTATGATGTTGCCATCGTTGGCGGGGGTGTGACGGGATGTAATATTGCCCGGGAACTCTCTCGATACAGCCTGAAGACCGTTCTCATTGATAAAAATGCCGAGGTAGGTTTTGGCACCACCAAATCCAACAGTGGCATTATCCATGCAGGGCATCACAATACCCCCGCCACCCTTAAAGGGCGGCTGGTCGTCAGGGGAAATCAACTCTTTGATCAGCTCTGCCGGGAACTTAATTTCGGTTTTTCCCGCATTGGCGAATTGGTTGTGGCCCGTACCCCGGAAGATCTTCCCGTCTTAGAACGACTTAAAGAACAGGGCAAGTCCAAAGGGGTGCCGGGGCTGGAGATTTGGGACAAAAATCGCCTTCTTCATGAGGAGCCCAATCTCTCTCATAATCTGTTAGGGGCCCTGTGGGCCCCCACGGCGGGGGTCATCAATCCTTATGAATTTGTCTTTGCCTTGATTGAGAGCGCGATTGAAAATGGTGTGGAGCTGAAGGTGGAGAGTCCCGTCCAAAAAATCGGCCAGGAGGAGGGGCATCTCGTCGTGCAGACGCCTACGGAGAAGATTCACAGCCGCTTTGTCCTGAATGCCGCAGGCATCTTTGCCGATCAGGTGGCCCGGATGGCGGGTCTCGATGATTTCACGATTTATCCTCGAAAGGGTGAGGAGTACATGCTGGACAAGCGCTTAAAGGGCCTTGTGCGACACCTTATTTTTCCCGTTCCGCTCAAGACGACAAAAGGGATCCTGATCATTCCGACCTTTGACGGGACGATCATGGTGGGACCCACGGCTCAGGATGTGGGGGATCGTCATGATATTGCCACAAGCTATGAAGGGAGCCATCAGGTTTTTGATTTTGTGCGCCAGATATGTCCCTCGATTAATGAAAGGGACACCATCACCGAGTTTGCCGGGTTGCGGGCCGTCAGTGATACGGATGATTTTATTATCGGGCCCACAAAGGTGAAGGGTTTTATCAATGTGGCCGGCATACAGTCGCCGGGGCTGACCTCGGCCCCTTCCATTGCTGAATATGTCTTGGAGATCTTGCGTCAAGAGGGACTAAAGCTCCATGAAAGAAAAAACTTTAAATCTCACGTGGCAGGGCCGCCTCGCTTTGCCCTTCAGAGTCTTAAGGAACAGGGGGAGAGGATTGGAAAAGATTCTCGATTTGCCAAGGTGGTGTGTCGCTGTGAGCTGGTGACGGAGGCCGAGATCCATGATGCGATCGATCATGGGGCCAGGACCCTGGATGGAATCAAATTTCGGAGCCGTGCCGGGATGGGACGATGTCAGGGGGGATTTTGTACCTCTCGGTGCATGGGCATTTTGTCCGAGAGATTGAAGATCCCCTATGACCGGGTGACGAAGCGGGGAGGGGATTCGTGGATGGTCCAAAAAATGAAGGATGAGTCGTCATGTTAGGACGTATGGAAGAAAAATATGATGTCGTGATTGTCGGAGGCGGCCCTGCGGGATTGGGGGCGGCCCTGGGGGCCCGCGATGCCGGGGCTGAAAAGATTCTTATTGTCGACCGCGAACCCGAGGCCGGCGGGATCCTGCTTCAATGCATTCATTCGGGTTTTGGACTCCACTATTTTAAGGAGGAACTGACAGGTCCCGAGTATGCCCAGCGTTTTATTGAAAAGGTGATCGATCAGGATGTCGATGTGATTCCGGAGGCCTATATCTCGGGGGTGGTGACGGACAGCGAGG
This sequence comes from Deltaproteobacteria bacterium RIFCSPLOWO2_02_FULL_50_16, assembly GCA_001798715.1. Classification (GTDB taxonomy): domain Bacteria; phylum UBA10199; class UBA10199; order 2-02-FULL-50-16; family 2-02-FULL-50-16; genus 2-02-FULL-50-16. The sequence continues at coordinate 12,694 of MGSF01000069.1, forward strand.
GATCGAAGAGGGTTCGTGTGATGCATGAGAAAAGAGGTCTTCATACGATTGATTGTCAATCGGTGGTCTTGGCCATGGGTTGCCGGGAACGCACGCGGGGGGCCATCCAGATCCCGGGGACCCGGCCTTCCGGGGTTTTGACGGCCGGGCTCGCGCAAAAATTTGTCAATATGCTAGGTTATCTCCCGGGAAAGAGGGTCGCGATATTGGGGTCAGGGGACATCGGTCTCATTATGGCGCGCCGCCTTGTCCTCGAGGGATGTGAGGTCGTGGGGGTTTATGAGATCATGCCGTATTCGAATGGTTTGACGCGAAATGTTGTGCAATGTCTGGAGGATTTTAATATCCCCCTTCATTTGTCGACAACGGTGGCTCAAATTCATGGACGGGACCGACTGGAAAAAATCACCGTGGCCCCCGTGGATAAAAACCTAAAGCCGGATATGAAAAGGGCCAAGGATGTCGTCTGTGATACCCTGCTCCTCTCCATCGGGCTGATTCCTGAAAATGAATTGTCCCAAGGTCTGGGGATCCGGTTGGACCCCGTGACGAGCGGTCCCGTGGTGTCGAGCACCTTGGAGACGAGCCTGCCGGGGATGTTTGCCTGCGGCAATGTCTTGCATGTCCATGATCTTGTAGATTTCGTGACCCGGGAGGCCCTGTTGGCCGGCCGTTTTGCAGGGGAATGGGCCCAGGGGGTTCGCCGTCCCACGGATAATATCCGGTTGGTGCCCGGGGAAAATGTGCGTTATTGTGTGCCCCATACACTGTCTCCGGGACGGGATCATATGATCTCTATGAGATGCAAGGAGCCCATGAAGCCTTGCAAGATCAAGATCGGCGATCTCATGGAGAAAAAGTTGCGCTTTGTGGTCCCCGCTGAGATGATTATGATGCGGCTTCATCCGGATCTCTTGGATCGTTTTCATGGGGATAGTGTGAGGGTGGATATCACCCCTGTGGAGGCAGTGAAGCCATGAAACCTCTGAAAAAGTCCCATCTGCTGTGTTGCCCTTCTCGCGCGGCCCTCAACGTACTTTCTAGTACGCCTCGGGCCTCGCTCGGCGGGCGCCTTGCATCTGGGCCTTTTTGAGAGGTTTCCAGAGTAGAGGGTTTTTTGGAGGTTACGCTATGAAGAAGGTGACGGAATATATCTGCATCCAGTGCCCGATGGGATGCCCCCTGCAGCTGACCCATGAGGCCAAGGAGATCATCGAGATCGAAGGCTACACCTGTAATCGAGGGGCCAAATATGCCCGTCAAGAATTCACTGATCCTCGGCGGAGTCTTTCGACCACCATTTCCATAGAAGGGGCCTTGTGGGGGCGACTCCCCGTCAAGGTGACGCAGCCCCTTCCCAAAAATCGCGTGATCGAGGCCGCCAAGGTCATCCACTCTCTCAAGGTGAAGAGTCCCGTCAAACGCGGGCAGGTCCTCATCAAAAATATCCTGGGGGATGAGGGGAGCGATGTCGTGGCCTGCCGGTCGATGTGAGGGTTGGGGAGAATAGTCCACTATAGTCTCATTTTTTGTTGTACTATATGAGACTATAATGTACTATAAAGATATGCTTTCCTATGAAATCACAGATAAGCTCACAATAAAACTCAAAGAGATCAGTGACATAGCTGCCAAGTGGGCTGCAGTTCTTGGCTCCTTTCCCCCAAGTATTAAGGAGATCATGCGTCGCTATGCGAGGATCAGCAATATTGGCTCCACCACGAGGATTGAGAACGCTGTTTTAACGGATGTCGAAGTCGATTGGCTGGACAGGACCTTGAGTCAAGATGGAAGGACCACTTCTTTTGAGCAAAATAAAAATTATATAGCGAACAAACTTTCAAAGGAACGTGAAAGAAGTATTGAGGAAGTGGCGGGTTGTCGAGCCATGCTGGAGATTATCAGCAACCAAGCCGAGGATTTGTTTCCTCTCACAGAAACGGCAATCAGGGGACTGCACAAGGAACTTCTTCGATTTTATCCTCCAGCAGAACATTATTGCGGCCAATACAAAACGTCTCCCAACAATGTTGTGGAAAAGATCTTGCAAAGAGACGTGTTGAAAACATCTGATCCTGGTCCTATCACAGAAGCGGCAATGAACGATTTGGTCGCTTGGTATAATGCCGATCTTCGAACGTCTCCGTGGGTGATCGCTGTTGCGGCTGAATTCACGTTTCGTTTTCTCGCCATTCATCCCTTTCCAGATGGCAACGGTCGATTAGGACGGGGGTTGTTTGCCATGATTCTTTTGCAATCTCATGACACAAATCTGAAGGCCGTTACCCCCTACATTGCCTTAGACCGGCACACTGAGAAAAATAAGGAAGAATATTATTGGGTGCTCAGAAAATGTTCTGACGGCAAGTTTTCACAGGATCCAAAACAGTACAAAATTGAGTATTTTTTGGAATTCATTTTAAAAATGCTGAAGGAAGCGATGAATCACGATGTCAACTTTTATCAAGAAAGGGCTGTGGCGCACAACACCCTGACAGAGTCCATGAGAAAGATTCTTGAGACCTTCAAAGATCATCCCGAGAAGAAACTGGCGCTTAAGGATGTTTTAGAATATGCACAACTGCCTCGCAGCACAACCATTCGCATTTTGAATGATTTGGTGACGCAGAATTTTTTACAAAAAATCGGTAAAAGACCTGCGGTCAAATATCAACTTGTGTTTTGAATCTTTGGGGTCTTTTGAAACACCGGTGGTGCGTTATGAGAGTTGACCCTGTTTACGGCCTTGGCGCTTTTGTACAAAAACAGCCCAGAATCATTCCTCTAAAGATTATTTGAAGGAGATACTTTGTTGATTTTAATAGGTTTTTTTAGTTGCTCCGTCTTGAGTTTTTTGCTCGCGCAATGGAAAAAATCATCTTTGGTAGATCTGGGGACACAGTATGGATTTAATATCCCTACCAGGGAAATTTCGGAAGAATCAATGAAAGTGGGGTGTAAAATCCATATTGTGTCTCCAGATTAAATTGATCTACGGTCAATCAGGAACCGCGTCCTCAGGCATTGCTCATGTCCTGCTTTGTGACGGATTCATAGAAATCGTAGCAGTTGTCTTGGTTATTTTTGTCCTTGCGGAATTTCATGGCCTCCC
>MGSF01000070.1:0-23716 GCA_001798715.1 Deltaproteobacteria bacterium RIFCSPLOWO2_02_FULL_50_16
CCCCGTCGGCGGTCCGGAGGAAGGGGTCGTTGAAGTAGTCCAGTTTTTCGACAGTCCCCTGATTGGCCCAGATCCCGTTGACGATCTGATTCTGGTCATCAGTGGCGCCGACCATGTCCCAATAGGTAATGCCGGGGCCGATGTACATGATGTCTTCTTTCGGGGCCTCGATGCCGGCCTCATCGTTCCCGTTCCAATAGGTTTTTCTAAATCGGTATTTTTCGATCTCTGTGACCCTGGTGGCCCCGTCGGCATCCATATATTTGACGTAGAGGGAGCTGCCCTCGGCCCAGAGATAGATCGTGCCGTCAAAATTGAATATGACGTCATTATTGGTCGTCTCGGGATTGTATTCGATGACGTCATCCGGGGTGCCGCTAAAGCCATCCGGGTCCCCGGTAAAACTGCCCGCGTCCTGGGCGCTCATGTCACCGGTGACCGTCTGGGCCCCGAAGCCCCCCGAACTCTGTGTCGATATCCCCTGGCCCCCCAGGCCACCACCGGCACTGCTGGTCCCCAGATCCACTTCCTGGGTCCCTTCGGCGGGGGGAGGAAAGTTAGGATTGGTGGGGGGGGTGGTTGGAGGTGTGTCATTATCTGAAGCACCACCGGAACCGCCGCCAATGGGCTGATTGGTATTGGTGTCATAAGGGGTGGCAGGTCCCTGGATGTAGGGCTTGTAACGGGCATCGGAGATCCCGTCCCCGTAGGAGTCAAATTTGGTCGGATCGAGCCAGAGGCCGTTGTCGAGTTGGTGGAGGCCCAATTGGGTTCGTTGGCTTGAGGGCATTTGTGAAAAATCCGCCGTCACCTCCTGCCAGTCGGTCAGTCCATCCCCGTCGGAGTCCTGGAGCTTTGCATTGGTCCCTAGCTCGGCTTCTTTGGTATCGGAAAAGCCGTCATTATCATCGTCCACATCGTCCGTGTCTATCTGGCCATCGCCATCCGTATCCAGGGGGCCCGCTGATTCTGTCTCGTCGCCGTAATCCTCGGGGAGGGCCTCCTGCAGGTCCTCGAGCTGCCAAGTGAGTTCACGGATTTCTTTTTCCATGCTGGTCTTTAAGGTCAGGGCCTCGTTGAGTTGCTGCTCCACCAGGAGGCGCTGGGCGCTATTGGGATCGAGGCTGTCCAGCATTTGTTGAAGAGGTCCAATGATGTCTTCATCCAGACGGATCCCATCACGTTCCAGATCCCGGAGACGATTTTCGATTTCTGTAATTTGCTGTTGAATGGCATCCGCATCTTCCGGGACCTCATTTTGGGCCCCCATACCCTGTGCGGTCATCCCGCTCTGGGTGGAGAAGGGGGCGGGGACGTCCGTTGCATTGGCCGATTGGGCCCCAAAGAGACCTGTGTCCGAGGTGTCACTGGCGACAGGGCCCAAACTCGTGTCAGGGGCTTGATAGGCAGTGGATTGTGTTTGTATCCCCTCTGTTTGCTGGTCCTTGTCCACCTGCTTCGTGGCATCCACTTTTTCCGGTATTACATGAATAGCCATAACGATCTCCTGTAAAGTGAGGACCCTCCCCCTTCATAAGGAAAGGCCTCAAGTTCATAGAAAGCAAATGGGATGCCAAAAAGGAGTTGGACAGTAAAAAACATAAACACATGAAATCATTCAACTTTTAAATGTTTTTAAAGGGTCTTGAAGAGGGTCCCTCCTGGCCAATGGGGTCCTCTGTCACCGTCTTGAGGGGTAAATCAGGTCAAATGCTTGAGGAGGGACTGGGTCAGATTTTTGACCTTTTGGACCTGTTTGATGAGGGTCTTGGCCTGATCGGATTGAAGCTGCTTTATCCCCATGTCCTTGATGTCGCCGGCGATGTGGGTTAAGTGATCCAGCTCGGATTTGAAATGATGGATCATGGTTTGGGGGATATCCCACACCATGGGGAGGGAGCGGTTTTTTTTTGCGATGGCCTTTTGGAGGATATGGGGTAAATCCTTTAATGAATCCTTGTTTTTGACAAGATAATCATCGGCGCCCAATTTGATGGCCTGGGCGGCTGTTGCCTCATCTCCCTTGCCCGTGATGACGATGATGGGGATGTGAGGGGCCAGGGTGCGGAGGGAGGGGATCAAGATAGTTCCGGGGACATCATTCAAGGAGAAATCAGTCAAGATGCAGGAGTATTTTCTATTTTTGAGCCTTCGAAGGGCCTTTTCAGGATCGTCAATGATGTCAACATGGAGGGGCTTGATAAAGGATTTGATGGCTTGATAGAGGAGGTGGGCATGGGAGGCATTGGCCTCTAAGAGGAGAAAACAAGCGGGAGATTCCTTTTTTTTCCTCTTCATACTAACCAGCCAATTTCTTGAGTTCCTCAACCTTATCCGTTCTCTCCCAGGTAAATTCGGGTTCATTGCGACCGAAGTGACCATAGGCGGCCGTTTTTCGATAAATGGGGCGGAGCAGATCAAGGGTCTTGATAATATTGGAAGGGGTGAGGCTCCAGACCTTCTGGGCGATTTGAATGATCTTGGATTCGCTTATCTTCCCTGTGCCAAAGGTGTCCACCATGAATGAAACGGGTTGAGGATAGCCGATGGCATAGGCCACTTGAACCTTGCACTGATCCGCAAGGCCGGCGGCCACTATATTTTTCGCAACATGTCGGGCGGCATAGGAGGCCGAACGATCCACCTTGGAGGGGTCCTTTCCCGAGAAGGCCCCGCCACCATGACTCCCATGACCGCCGTAGGTATCGACGATGATCTTGCGACCCGTCAATCCACAATCGCCATGGGGGCCTCCCACGACGAATCGCCCGGTGGGATTGATGAGAAATCGTGTTTTGTCATCCATCAGGTTTTGCGGAATGACCTTTTTGATGACCTCTTCAACGATGGCCTCCTTGATGGAATTATAGGAGACATCGGGGGAGTGTTGCGTTGAAATAACAATTGTGTCCACCCTTTTTGGCTTGTTGTTTTCGTAGGCAATGGTGACCTGGGATTTCCCATCCGGTCGAATAAAATTGATTGTGTTGTTTTTGCGGACTTGGGCCAGCCTTTGGGTCAACTGATGGGCGAAACAAATCGGCATGGGCATCAACTCGGGGGTCTCGTTGCAGGCAAAGCCGAACATGAGACCCTGGTCTCCCGCCCCCTGTTCCTTGAAGAGACCCTCACCCTCGGTCACCCCTTGCGAGATATCGGGGGATTGAGTCCCGAGTCGGATCTGAACCTCACAGGTATCGGCGTCGAATCCAATGTCTTTATGGGTGTAACCGATTTCACGAACGGTATCGCGTGCAATTTTTTCATAATCGACCCTGGCCTTGGAGGTGATTTCGCCGGCCAGGACGATCAAATCAGTGGTGACCAAGGTCTCGCAGGCCACCCTGCTCTTTGGATCCTGGGCCAATAAGGCATCCAAGATGGCATCGGAGATTTGATCAGAAACCTTGTCCGGGTGACCTTCGGTGACGGATTCGGATGTGAAAAGATAGGACGTGCTCATAAATAACCCCTTAAAAAGATTGAGTATTTTTTGTTTCACGGCAATGAACGGTTATCCATAGCTCACTCCGGAGGGGGCGTCAAGAGATAAAATCCTTCAGCGAAAGGGGGGATAAATGACATAAGTTATTGTTTATATTGGAAAATTTGGTATTTTTGCCGCTTCCTTTCGCAAGAGGGTCTCGACCTCGGCAGTTGTCTTGCAGAGGAGGGCTCGATCGAGGGTCTCTGTGGCCTTGTGAAAGGAGAGTTGGCGGATGATCTGTTTGGCACGAGGGATGGAGACAGGGTTCATCGAAAGCTCGGTCAGCCCCAGGCCCAAGAGGATAAGAAAATAGAGGGGTTCATTGGCCATCTCACCGCAAATAGAGACATCAATTTCCATCTTCTTGGCGGCGTAGACGATCCTCTTCAAGAGGGAAAGGATGGACGGGTTTAAGGGTTGGTAAAGATAGGCCACATGCTCATTGGTCCGGTCAACGGCCAGGGTGTATTGGATAAGGTCATTGGTGCCGATACTCATGAAATCAACCTCTGCTGCAAGGGCATCGGCCATCAGGGCGGCGGATGGGACCTCGATCATGACGCCAATGGGGATTTTTTTGTCAAACGGGATCTTTTTATCAATGAGATCTTCCTTGACGTCATCAATGATCTTTTTCGCCTGGCGCAGTTCTTCGATGATTGTGATCATGGGCAGGAGGATTTTTAGTTTTCCATACTGGGAGGCGCGAAGGATGGCGCGTAATTGTGTTTTAAAAAGACCCTTTTCTCGAAGACAGAAACGAATGGCGCGGAGGCCCAATGCGGGATTGAGGCTGTCAAGGCTGTCGGTGGAGGAAAGCAGTTTGTCGCCACCAATGTCAATCGTCCGAATAGTTGTTGCATAAGGTGACAGGCTCTGAACTGTTTTTTTATAGATCTGAAATTGCTCTTCCTCGGTGGGGAGCTGTTCACTTTTCAGGAAAAGCATTTCGGTGCGATAGAGACCGATGCCTTCGGCCCCATGACTCTTGATGGTGGGAATTTCTTCAGTGAGTTCCATGTTGGCTGTTAATCGGATCGAATAGCCATCGCGGGTGATAGTGGGGGCTTTAGCCTCCTTTAAAAGTTGATGTTCTTTCTGGACGAAATCCTGACGAAGTTCCTTGTAATATTCTTGCTCTTTTTTCGTGGGATGAAGAATAATTTTTCCCTCATATCCATCGATGATGAGGGGATCCCCCTCTTTGATCATCGAGGTGATATTAGTGACCCCCGCAATAGCCGGTATTTCCAGGGCCCTGGCGATAATGGCCACATGAGAAGTTTTTCCGCCGATTTCGGTTAAAAGCCCCTCGATGATTTCCTTCGGTAAAGCGACAGTATCCGATGGGGAAAGATCGTGGGAGACAATGATAGATTGGTTTTTGTATGTTTTTGGAGAGTCGTCTAGTTTGCCGACGAGATTTTTTAAAATGCGCTGGCTGACATGTTCAATGTCAAAACCGCGTTCTCGAAAGAGATCGTTCTTTATATTGGAGAAATTTGTTTTCAGCTTGGACAGGGCCTTATCAAGGGCCCATTCAGCATTAATATGTTCTTGTTGAATAAGGTCCATGGTGGCACCCGTCAGCATTTCATCCTTGGTGAGCATTTGGTGGGTTTCTAAAATACGTGAGTGATCGGCGCGTTCAAATTTACAGATTTTTCTCTGAATCTGAAATAACTGGTGATGAGAAATATTGAGGGCCTGTTTAAAACGGCGAATTTCAGAGGGGATCTCCCGATCCGAGATCCAATAACGTGGAAATTGATCTATGGATTGTTCAAAGATATGGGCCGTTCCTATGGCAATGCCGGGAGAAACAGGGATACCTTTAAAAGTTCTTCCTTTGGAAAGGACGGGCAGGATCGCCGTGCTCTTACTAAGTCGTTTCTCAGTAAGAATCTTTTTTTTCTTAGTCTTCATTGAAATTTTTCTTAATGAGCTGTTCCAGTTCACGCATCAGATCATCACAATCCTCCCCACGAATGGATATGGTTATCGTGGATCCCTTGGCTGCTGCCAACATCAGAACTCCCATGATGCTTTTCCCATTGATAATTTGACCATCCTTCTCTACATCCACATCTGATTTGTAGTGACTGGTAATTTTGACAAAAGAGGCCGCAGCACGAGCATGCAGGCCCAATTTGTTTTTTATCTTAAAGGATTGAATAGCCCTCTTTTGAGCACTTTTTTTAATTTCCTTTAACGACTTCCTTTGCTGAGACAATATTTTTTTGGCCATAGTTTTTTACATATATTGCGAGTTCGCTAAGCGTTAATTCATCCTTCATTGTCGATAATTTCATCAGGATCGGAAAATTAAATCCGGAAACAATTTCCACATTGCCCTTATTGAGAAAGGTCAGGCATTGATTGCAATGGGTGGAGCCAAACAGATCGGTCAAAATCAAGGTGTCATTGGAGGACAATTCTTTTTCGATCTTGGCGTGGATTTCTGACGGGGACTGATTGTGAAAGACGGAAACCGCCTTGATATTTGGAGTTTCCTTGAGGATTGTCTGGAGACATTGAAGCATCTCTTTTCCGATATCCCCATGGGTGACGAGTAATATATTGACCATTGTCTTTGCCTATCCCTTTCCCTAAAATATCAAGAGGTCAGGTCACGATGAACCACATTGATAGAATATCCTTTATTCTTTAGTAGTTTTGCCAGGATTTCCGTAAAGGCCACTGATCGATGATGGCCGCCCGTGCAACCCAGGGCGACGGTTAAATAGGCCTTGCCCTCTTTTTCGTAATGGCCGATGAGAAAATTGAGCATTTTCTCAAAACGATTGATAAATGAAAGGGCTGGTTTTTGATCCAAAACAAATCTTTTAATTCTTTCGTGTTTTCCAGTCAGGGCTTTTAGATGGGGATCAAAATAGGGGTTGGCCACAAAACGCACATCCATGACGATATCGGCATTGTGCGGGACGCCAAAATGATAACCAAAGGAGAGAAGTGTGATATTGAGTCCCTTATGATGGGGAAGGGCCTTGATGCTTTTTAGTATTTGGTTTTTGAGTTGATGAACATTGAGATGTGAGGTGTCGATGATCTTGTTGGCCTTATCGAGTACGGGGACGAGGAGATTTCTTTCCGTTGTGATGCCCCGTTGGATAGAGCCTTGTTTTGATAAGGGATGGCGCCGCCTGGTTGACGAAAAACGCTGGATGAGAATTTTGTCGTTGGCGTCGAGAAAAATGATTTTTACCGATGGAATGATCTTTTTCAACAAGGTGTAATATTTGTTAAAATTTTTCAAAAAATCTTTTTCGCGGGCATCCATACTGATAGCGAGTTTTTGATGCTTTTTGAAACCGTTGGATGAGACAATAAGGTCAACGAGATGGCTCAATAGGGGGCTTGGAAAATTGTCGATGCAGAAAAAACCGGCATCTTCTAGTGTATTGAGAGTCACGGATTTTCCAGAACCGGATAATCCTGAAATGATGATCAGTTGGGGAGGGATCATTCCACGTTCTCCTGAGTGGTTGAATCAAGCTCTTCACCGGATAAGAGTTTGCGAGTCAGTTTTTCCTGAAGAGCCATGGCAGAGTGGTATCCTTTGATTTTTAACAATTGATTGCGAGCCGCTACACCAATAATGGTTGTCAGGCTCCGTCCCGGACGGACGGGGACCTTTAAAAAGGGAAGGGGAACGTCGAGAATCCTGTATTTATTTTCAGTAACGCCCAGGCGCTCATATTCCGTATTTTCATTCCAATCAACAAGCTCAATAACAAGCTCAATGAGTTTTTGATCACGCACGGAAGAGACACCGAACAAGTCCTTGATGTTGATGATTCCCAATCCCCGAATCTCCATGTGATATTTAATAAGCTCCGATCCCATGCCATAGATGGAAGAAGGAGGCTTCTTTTTGATATTGACAATGTCATCGGCCACAAGACGATGACCATGAGTGATGAGTTCGAGGGCTGTTTCGCTTTTCCCAATACCGCTTTTTCCGAGTATCAGAACTCCGATCCCATAAATATCTACGAGGACTCCATGTATGGTTGTAGAGGGTGTCAGGTTTTCGGAGAGGAATTTTGTAATTTTATTAATAAAGGTGGATGTGGACAATTTGGAAACCATGAGGGGGATCTTGTATTTTGTGCACTCGCGAATAAGATCGTCAGGAGGCTTGTTGTTGTGCGAGACAATGATACAGGTAATATTGGAACTGCAGAATCTTTTGAGATATTTTTTGCGATCGGGAGAAGCCTGTTTGCTGACATACCGGACTTCAGAATTGCCAAAAATCTGTACACGCCCAGTATGGATGTGGGAAGTGTCACCCGCCAAGGCCAGCCCCGGTTTTTGAATATAGGGGATGTATATTTTTTTATTGAGACCATTTTCTCCAGTAATGCACTTGAGATGGGGAGAAAGGTCTTTGCTTTTTAATAATGAGGAAACGGGTATACAGATCATATCGATACTCTGGAAACCTCGGTTTCATTATTGATACTTTTCGTCCTCGTCGATGATCGCCTGGTAAATTTCCTCATCTGTTTTGCTTTCTAACAACCGGTGTCTGAATGTGGAATCCTTGAGGAGTCTCGAAAGACGAGCCAGAGTTTTGAGATGAAGGCTGGCGGCGTTTTCAGGGGCTACGAGGACAAAAAAAAGATTAACAGGTTTGCCATCCTGGGCATCAAAAGGGACGCCTTGAAGACTACGGCCAAATCCGGTGATGACATGATCAATGGTAGAGATCTTGCCATGAGGGATGGCGACGCCGTTGCCGATACCCGTACTTCCCAGCTTTTCTCTTTCTAGGAGGATATGAGAGAGTTCATCGCGCGACAGATTGCTGAAACCGCGGATCAAAAGATTGACCAGCTGCTGAATCGCCTCATCTTTTGTTGTTGCCGTCAAATCGGCACAAACACAATCCTGTCTGAGTACATCTTTGATTTTCATGGGTAATATAACCGACGGATGCTATATCAATCGATATGAAAAGGCAATAATAAACATTACTACTCAGGTGGAGATACCGCTGCTTCGTTTGGCCGGCCGGGCAAAGCCCGATCCGGCCAATACTCGCGCGCTATGTAAAGGTCTTGGTGTTATTTATCACCTTATGGTTTTTCGTCTTTTCCTTGTATTTCTTGAGTTGTCTTTCAATTTTCCCGACAGCCATGTCGATAGAGGCGTACATATTTTCGCCTCTCTCGTTGGCGGAGAGTCGATTGCCGTTTTCTGAGAGTATTATTTCGACGATATTGTTAATCTTGTTGTGATGATTTTCGACGGTTAAAATGACATGAACATGTTCAGGCTTGATGAGATACTTTTTAATTCTTTCCATTTTTTCGAACACGTGAGTCTTAACGGCATCGGAGGCATCAACATGTCTAAATGTCACATCGATATTCATAAGGATCTCCCTTTTGTTTTAAATGGCGGCATTTTTTCGTCTTGATGAGGGCAGGATGCCGAGCATCTCTCGGTACTTGGCTACCGTTCGGCGGGCTACCTGCATGTTAAATTCTTTTTCCAGGATTTCGGCCATTTCTTGATCGGAGAATGGGGAGGCGGATTTTTCGCTGGATATTAGTCTTCTGATCTGATTTTTGACTGCCTCGGGGGTGATACCATCGGGCGAGGTGGAACGGACTCTCGCATTGAAAAAGTATTTTAATTCAAAGATTCCCTGAGAGGTGTGGGCATATTTGTTTGTCGTGACACGTGAAATGGTTGATTCATGCATGGAGATGTCATCGGCCACATCCTTGAGTACCATGGGTCTCAAATAGTCGACACCCTTGTCCAGGAATTCTTTCTGGAATTTTACGATAGAAGAGGCGACTTTATAAAGTGTCCTTTGGCGTTGATGAATGCTTCTGATGAGCCATGTGGCCGATCGCAATTTTTCTTGTATGAACTCCTTGGCCTTTCCGGGGGTGCCTTCTTGAGAAAGGGCATTGCGATAAAAATTGCTGACTTGCAGCTTTGGAAGTCCGTCATCATTGAGAGAAATGATGTATTCTGATCCAATTTTTTGAATATAGACATCGGGAATAATATACTGGGGATTTTCACCGCCAAAGGGTCGTCCCGGTTTTGGTTCGAGCATGGAGATGATCTTGGCAACGTCCTTGATTTTGTCGACAGAAACCCCGGTTTTTTTGGCAATGATTGAATAATGCCTTTTTTCCAAATCGACCAAGTAATTTTCAATGATTTGACAGATGAGACCTCTATCCTCTTTAAAGGGTTGGGTTTGTAATGTGAGGCATTCCTTCAGATCGCGGGCAAAGACACCGGGCGGATCAAAGCCCTGAAGTATGTGAAGGACCTCTTCGACAAATTTCAAAGAATGTTCGTTGGTTGCGGCAATATCATTGAGATTGCAGATAAGATATCCGTCATTGTTGATATTGCCAATCAGGTCCTCGGCAATGAGAATTTCATCATCAGTCAGATTGCTGAGATGAAGTTGCCATAGCAAGTGATCTTGAAGGGTGGCGGTACGTGTTACAGTGTTTTCATATGTTGGCAAATCATCGCCTTTTCGCGAGATAGAAGGGAAGGTTTCGGAAGTATTGTAGGTGCCGATATAATTTTCCCAGTCAAAATCCTTTGGTTCATTGAGCTCACCATCTTTTTTGCCGACTTCTGGAACAACAGGATCGTGGGTTTCGTGTTCATTGGGGGGGCTGGCTATGGTGGCTTCTTCCTCTTCCTTTTCGATTTCGGACTCGGCTTGCTCTTCGAGAACTGGATTTTCCACGAGCTCTTGCTGAACGAGTTCCTGTAATTCTAAGCGGGAGAGTTGAAGAAGTTTGATGGCCTGTTGGAGTTGTGGGGTGATGACGAGTTGTTGGGAGAGCCTGAGGGATTGTTTGATTTCAATAGCCATGATTAAGACATCAAATCATAAAGTGATTACCACCGATATTAGATATGATAAATCCAAAGTGGAAATTTTGTCAAGACAGCCACTCGATATTCGATGATTGTTTTTTTGGAAAAAAAGAATGATTATGCTTGACTTTCTTTCTTTTTCGCTTTTGTCACCGGTCGAGGGACTGGTTTTTTGGATTGGGACCATTCTTGACGAGCGGCATACTCTGTAGCCGCCCGAATATACTGGGAAAATAAAGGATGGGGATCTAAGGGACGTGATTTGAATTCGGGATGAAATTGGCAACCGACAAACCACGGATGATCGGTGATTTCGATGATTTCGACAAGATGACCGTCGGGACAGAGGCCCGCCGTGATCATTCCTTTTTGCTTCAGAATTTCTTTGTATTCAGAATTGAATTCATATCGATGGCGATGACGTTCAGAAATCTCTTTTTCTCCATAGGCCTTGTAAGACAAGGTATTTTTTTCGAGAACGCAAGGATAGGCCCCTAATCGCATGGTGGCTCCTTTAAGGGCGATGCCTTTTTGTTCCTCCATGAGATCAATGACAGGGTGGGGGGTTTCCGCACTAAACTCACGGCTATTGGCCTCTTTGAGCTGGCAGATATTGCGGGCGAACTCCACAACGGCTAATTGCATGCCGAGGCAGATTCCTAAAAAAGGAATTTTGTTTTCACGGGCAAAACGAATGGCCTCAATCTTTCCCTCGATGCCACGATCACCAAAGCCGCCCGGGACTAAAATGCCATCGGATTTTCCCAGAATATCCTGAAGATTTTTTTTCTCCAGTTCCTCGGAGTCCACAAATTTCAAATTTACCTTGACGTTACCGGCGATGCCTCCATGAAAAAGGGCCTCATTGAGACTCTTGTAGGAATCCGCAAGATTGACATATTTGCCGACAATGGAAATAGTTACTTCCCCCTGAGGGTTTTGAATGCGGTTGTTGAGGGTTTTCCAGGTGGACAGGTTGGGTTGTCGAGTCCAAATATTGAGGAGTTCGGCGATCTTTTCATCCAGACCTTCTTCATGAAAGAGAAGAGGGACTTGGTAGATAGAGGTGACATCTTGTGCCGTCATGACGCAATTAGCATCGACATTGCAAAACAAGGCGATTTTGTTCTTGAGCTCTTTTTCCAGGACCCTGTCTGTCCGGCAAAGGAGGATGTCGGGTTGGATACCAATCTCTCTGAGCTTGCCTACGCTGTGCTGGGTGGGTTTGGTTTTGAGCTCCTTGGCCGCGGCAATAAAGGGAACCAGGGTCAGGTGAATATAAAGGGTATTTTCCCTTCCCATATCAAAGCGCATTTGACGTATGGCCTCTAGAAAGGGAAGGCTTTCGATGTCACCCACTGTTCCCCCGATCTCGACGATGACAATATCCACATCTTTTGTGGCCATATGAATGGCGCTCTTTATTTCGTCCGTGATATGGGGGATGACCTGCACGGTGCGGCCCAGATAATCGCCGCGTCGCTCCTTGGTGATGACGGAATTATAGATGCGTCCCGTCGTGAAATTGTTGACCTGTGTCAGTCGGATGGACGTAAAACGCTCATAATGGCCGAGATCCAAGTCGGTTTCGGCCCCATCATCGGTGACAAAGACCTCGCCATGCTGAAAGGGGTTCATCGTACCGGGATCAACATTGATGTAGGGGTCCAATTTTTGAAGGGTGACCCTTAAACCACGGGCCTCAAGAAGGGCGGCAATGGAGGCGGAGGCCAGTCCCTTGCCAAGGGAAGAGACGACGCCGCCTGTGACAAATATAAGTTTTGTTTTCATTGTAGACGGGATTAAATCTTACGTGTTTTTATGGAGGAAGATCAAGAGAAAAGTCGGCAAAAAGTCAATTTTTTCATGAGTTACAGGTCAGGTCATTAATCATCATACGATATCTCTGACCAGTATTAAGCAGATTTGGGCCTCATGAGGCTTTTGGCCTGCTTAATATCCACAGCTTTTGGGTGTTGGGACCACCTTTTCACTTGTGAATTGTGAAAGATTTGCTATGAAGAAGGTCGTCAGAAGGAGGCCCTCACTTGATCCCTCGCTATTCCCGACCGGAAATGGTAGCTATTTGGGAACCGGAAAACCGGTTTCAAAAATGGCTGCAGATTGAAATCCTGGCCTGTGAGGCCTCCTGTCGCCTCGGTCAGGTCCCTCCCTCCTCTCTGGCGACCATCAAGAAGAAGGCCCGATTTGATATGAAGCGTATTGAGGCGATTGAAAAAGAGGTGAAGCATGATGTGATTGCCTTTTTGACCAGTGTCGCCGAACACGTTGGCCCCGATGCCCGCTATCTTCATGTAGGGATGACCTCCTCCGATGTCTTGGATACGGCCTTTTCCTGGCAGTTAAGGGAGGCGGCCGATATCCTGATTCAGGACGTCAAAAAATGCCTGATGGCGATCAAAAAGAAGGCCTATCAATTCAAGAAGACGCCCATGGTGGGCCGTTCCCATGGAATCCATGCCGAGCCCATCTCCTTTGGTTTAAAAATGGCCAGTTGGTATGCTGAAATGAAGAGAAATCTTGAGCGGCTCAAACGGGCTCGGGCCATCATCAATGTGGGTATGATTTCCGGGGCTGTTGGCAATTATGGAAATATTGATCCCCGTGTTGAAAAGTATGTTTGTCGCCGGCTGAAAATGACCCCGGCCGTTGCCTCGACCCAGGTGATTGCCCGCGATCATTATGCCGAATTTTTTCAGACCTTGGCCTTGATTGCCAGTTCCATTGAGCGATTTGCTGTTGAAATTCGCCACCTCCAACGCTCGGAGGTTCTTGAGGCGGAGGAATTTTTTTCCAAGGGACAAAAGGGTTCTTCGGCCATGCCGCACAAGAGGAATCCAATTTTGTCTGAAAATCTCACAGGACTGGCCCGCCTCGTTCGTTCTTATTCTATTGCGGCCCTTGAAAATGTCCCGCTTTGGCATGAACGTGATATCAGTCATTCCTCTGTGGAGAGGGTGATAGGGCCTGATGCCACCGTTACACTCGATTTTATGTTGAAACGCCTTGCCGGCTTGGTCGAGAAACTCCTCGTTTATCCTCAGAACATGCAAAAAAACATCTCTCAATATGGAGACCTTATTTTTTCCGAAGGGGTCTTGTTGGCCTTGGTGCGTTCGGGGCTGACTCGGGAAGAGGCCTATAGTCTGGTGCAGCGCAATGCCATGAAGGTTTTGGAGGAGGGGGCGGATTTTAAAGAATCCCTGATGAAGGATGCGGATGTGACTCGGAAGATAGCCCCTGAAGAGATTAAGATGCTTTTCAATATAAAACATCACATGGCGCATATTGATGCTATTTTTCGACAGGTCTTTATTTAAAAAAAACGAGAAATAACCCATGAAGGTCAAGGCCTACATTACATTAAAAGAAGGTGTCCTGGATCCCCAAGGAAAGGCCGTCGAGCATGCCTTGTTGAGTCTTGGCTTTCAGGGGGTTTCAGGGGTGCGGGTGGGCAAGTACATTACTTTTGATATTCAGGTTCGATCGGAGGCTCAAGCCAGGGATCAGGTGGAAAAGATGTGCCAGAAACTTTTGGCCAATACCACGATCGAAAGCTATCAATTTGAAATAATACAGTCTTAACCGGACTTGTCCCATACTTCATTGTGGGTTGTTTTTCAACGAGCCCCTCATAAACTATGAAATTTGGCGTTGTCATCTTTCCAGGTTCCAATTGTGATCGGGACTGTGTTCATGTGGCCCAGACTGTGTCGGGAAACAAGGTCGAAAGTCTCTGGCATAAAGAAACCTCTTTGCCACGGCTGGATTGCCTGATTATCCCGGGCGGGTTTTCTTATGGAGATTATCTCCGTCCGGGGGCCATTGCCCATTTTTCGCCGATCATGCCGGAGGTCAAGGCCTTTGCGGAGCGAGGGGGTTTGGTTCTGGGGATATGCAACGGTTTTCAAATCCTGGTTGAGACGGGTCTCTTGCCCGGGGCCCTCATGCGCAATGTCTCGCTCAAGTTTATCTGTGATCGTGTGACCCTTGAGATCGAAAACAACAAACTTCCCTTTACCTGCCGCTATCCGGCCCATTCTCTTGTCTCCATGCCCATTGCCCATATGGAGGGTAACTACTTTGCGGACTCAGAGACCCTCAAACGGATTGAGGACAATAATCAAGTCGTCTTTCGTTATCACGGGGACAATCCCAACGGGTCTCTTCATTCGATAGCGGGGGTTTGTAATGAAAAAGGAAATGTCCTCGGAATGATGCCTCATCCTGAGCGTGTAGCGGAGACGCTTTTAGGAGGCCAGGATGGGCGATTGTTGTTTGAGTCGATTATATGAAAATCACAGCTGAAATTGTCAAGGAACACGGCCTCTCTCCCGAGGAATATCAGCATATTCTGAAAATCTTGGGACGGGAACCGACCTTTGTGGAGCTGGGCATTTTTTCCGTCATGTGGAGCGAGCATTGCAGTTATAAAAGTTCCCGCATCCATTTGAAAAAATTTCCGACGAAGGGACCTCAGGTCCTCTGTGAACCCGGGGAAAATGCAGGCATCGTGGATATAGGAGACGGACTGGCCATTGTCTTTAAGATGGAGAGTCATAATCATCCCTCCTTTATTGAGCCCTATCAGGGGGCGGCCACGGGGGTGGGGGGTATCTTGAGGGACATCTTTACAATGGGGGCGCGTCCCATCGCCCTTTTAGATTCCCTTCGTTTTGGCCACCCCGATCATCCCAAGACGAGGTATTTGCTTCATGGGGTGGTGGCGGGGATTGCCGGTTACGGCAATTGTATGGGGATCCCCACGGTGGGGGGGGAGGTCTACTTTGATGAAAGTTATAACGGCAATATCTTGGTCAATGCCATGTGTGTGGGATTGGTCGAAAAAGATAAGATCTTTCTGGCAACGGCCAAGGGGGAGGGCAATCCAGTTTTTTATGTGGGCTCTAAGACAGGACGTGATGGGATCCATGGGGCCACAATGGCCTCCGACGTCTTTGACGATTCTTCCGAATCCAAGCGCCCCACGGTACAGGTGGGGGATCCTTTTACGGAAAAGCTCTTGATGGAGGCCTGTCTCGAACTCATGAGCTCCGATGATGTCGTGGGCATACAGGATATGGGGGCGGCGGGGCTGACGTGTTCCACCCTTGAGATGGGCGACAAGGGGAATGTGGGAATCGATCTGGATCTCGATAAAGTCCCTTGCCGCGAAGAGGGAATGACCCCCTATGAATTGATGCTTTCCGAATCTCAGGAACGCATGCTCTTTGTGGCCAAAAAAGACTCGGAAAAACGCATCCACAAAATTTTTGAGAAATGGGACTTGGATGTGGCCGTCGTCGGACGGGTTGTAAAGGGAGAGACCGTTCGGGTCTTTCATCAGGGGGAATGTGTGGCCCAGGTCCCCACGAAACCCATTGCCCAAGAGGCCCCGCAACATGACCGGCCGATGCGTCAACCGGCTTATCTGAAAAAAACAGAGAATTTCTCCCTCCAAGGAATTCCCCTTCCAAAATCTTATGGTGAGGTTTTAAAACGATTATTGGGTTCTCCCAATCTTGCCAGCAAGCACTGGGTCTGGCGTCAGTATGATCATCAGGTGGGGACGGATACCGTTGTCCTCCCGGGCTCGGATGCGGCCGTGATGCGTCTTAAGGGAACCCAAAAGGGGATTGCCGTGACGACGGATTGCAATAGCCGTTATTGTTATTTGGATCCTCGGTGGGGAGGGATCTTGGCCGTGGCCGAGGCGGCAAGGAATATTGTCTGTTCCGGGGGGCGTCCCTTGGCCGTGACGGATTGTCTCAATTTTGGCAATCCTGAAGATCCCGAGATCATGTGGCAGTTTAAGGAGGCCGTGGAAGGGATTGCGGAGGGATGTCGTATTTTTGGAACCCCCGTTGTTTCGGGAAATGTCAGTTTTTACAATGAGACGAAAGGTCAGGCCATTTATCCGACCCCCACCATCGGCATGATTGGGGTCTTGGATGATATCAAGACCCACACCACCCAATGGTTCAAGGCCAGTGGGGATATCATCGTCCTGTTGGGGGAGACCTATGAAGAATGGGGGGGAAGTGAATATTTAAAACTGATTCATAATCGGGTTGCTGGGAAACCTCCTTCGATCAATTTTCAAAGGGAATTGGCTGTTCAGAAGACATGTCTTCAGGCCATCACAGGGGGCTGGCTCCACTCGGCCCATGACTGTTCTGAGGGAGGGCTTGCCGTGGCCTTGGCGGAGAGTTGCATTTCTCGGGATGAGGGTGTTTTGGGGGCGGAGATCCGGTTAGAAAATTCCTTAAGACAGGATATCCTTTTGTTTGGGGAATCGGCCTCACGGATCTTGGTGAGTCTTTCCGAAAAACATTTGCCAGAACTTCAGAAAGTCGCTAGGATTCACGACTGTCCCTTTGAGGTCCTGGGGGTGGTGAGTTCGGGGAGACTTCAAGTGAATTCCCTGATTGATGAGGAGACGAAGGGACTGAGGGAGATTTGGATGACGGCATTTGAAAGAAAGGTGGTCTAAGATGTGCGGGATCGTGGGCATTTATAATCATCCGGAGGCGGCCAATCTGGCCTATTTGACCCTCCATGCCCTCCAGCATCGTGGACAAGAAAGTGCCGGTATTGCGGTCTCTGATGGCAAGACGATCCGGAACTATCGGCGGATGGGTCTTGTTTCAGAGATTTTTACAGAGGATGCCCTTACCAAACTCCCCGGGGATAAGGCCATTGGTCATGTGCGCTATTCCACGTCGGGTGAGAGTTTGCTCAAAAACAGCCAGCCTTTTTGCGTCAATTATACCCATGGGGATCTGGCCATTGCACACAACGGCAATCTCGTCAATGCCCAAAAAATTCGCAGTCGTCTTGAGACCCAGGGGTCCATCTTTCAGTCGACCATGGATACCGAGGTCATTACCCACCTTATGGCAGGTTCCCGGGAAAAGGACTTGGTGAATATCTTGGTGGATGCTCTCCATCAGGTGGAGGGGGCCTATTCCCTGGTGTTGTTGACGGAGTCTTGTTTGGTGGCGGCCCGGGACCCCTACGGCTGGCGTCCCTTGGTGATCGGGAAACTGGACAATTCTTATATCGTGGCCTCGGAGACCTGTGCCCTCGATTTGATTGAGGCCGAATACGTCCGTGAGGTCGAACCGGGGGAGATTATTGTCTTTGATGAGAAGGGGATGCATTTACACAAACCCTTTGCTGTCCCCCAAAAAAAGGCCCTGTGTATCTTTGAATATATCTACTTTGCCCGGCCGGACAGTCATGTCTTCAATCGTGATGTTTATGAGATGCGCAAGGGATTCGGGCATCAATTGGCCAAGGAAAATCCGGTCGAGGCCGATCTCGTGGTCCCTATTCCGGATTCAGGGGTGCCTGCGGCGATAGGTTATTCTGAGGAGACGGGCATTCCCTTTCAGATGGGATTGATACGGTCCCATTATGTGGGGAGGACCTTTATCGAGCCTTCCCAATCCATCCGGCACTTTGGTGTGAAGCTAAAGTTGAATCCCGTTCGGGAGACCCTCAAGGGGAAGCGGGTTGTTTTAGTGGATGATTCCATTGTTCGGGGGACCACAAGCCGCAAGATTGTAAAAATGGTTCGGGATGCTGGGGCCAGAGAGGTTCACTTAAGAATTTCGTCACCCCCGACGGCATGGTCCTGTTATTATGGGATTGATACCCCGACGCGCGAGGAGCTTATTGCCTCTTCCCATTCCGTGGATGAAATCCGAAAATTTATCACGGCGGATTCTCTGGCCTATCTTTCAGAAAAGGGTCTTTACTGGTTTACGAAGAAACACAAGGAGTGGTTCTGTGACGCCTGTTTTACCGGAGACTATCCTGTAAAGGCCGAGCAACCCAAAAAACTCAAGCTCGTTCAATCTTAACGCCCCATCAAATGCGACCCACTACAAATGACGTGACCAAAGGTCACGACCCGCTCCCCAGTCTGTCAACTGAGGAATTTAGGTGATTAGGGCTTCTGTAAGGTATTGACTTTTGAGGCAAAAAGTGTTGTTTCCCCTCTATGATTCCTGATTTTTTTCAGTATCAGTGTCCGACCAAGATTGTCTATGGAGTCGGACTCTCCAGGGATTTTAGTGCCGAGCTTGCGGGCCTCCCCCTCAAGAAACTCGTCGTGATCACGGATAGGGTTTTGGAGAGATTAAAGGTCATCGATCCCATTATAGAAGGTGTCAAAAATGCAGGGGTCGAGATCCTGGAAATTTACACCGATGTCCCCCCCAATTCTGAGGTGAAGACCGTCAAGAAATGCGCCGAGATGGCGGCGCGTCATCATGCCGATGGGATCTTGGCGATTGGGGGGGGGAGTGTGATCGATACGGCCAAGGCGGCGAATATTGTCTTTACCCATGGGGGAGACCTGGTCGGTGACTACTCTGGGACTCAGACCATCACGAGTCCTTTAAAACCCCTCATTGTCATTCCCACGACAGCAGGGACGGGGAGCGAGGTGACTCAGGCGGCCGTCATTCTCGATCAACAAACCCACACCAAACTCTCCTTTGTCGATCATTACCTCTATCCCACTTTGGCCATTCTCGATCCCGAAGTGACGGTTTCGATGCCTCCTCAAATAACGGCGGCAACAGGGATGGATGCCCTGACACACGCCATTGAGGCCTGTGTGGGGATCCAAAGCAATCCCATCTCGGACGGTTTTGCGATGAAGGCCATTTCTTTGGTGCGACACCATCTCGTGACGGCCGTGAAGGATGGAGGAAATCTTGAGGCCCGTGGGGGTATGTTGACGGCGGCCGTGATGGCCGGAATCGCCTTTGATCATTCCTTGGTGGGTGTGGTTCATGGCATGGCCCATGCGGCAGGGGGACTCACAGGTCTCCATCATGGAACGGCCAATAGCATCTTTCTTCCATGGGGGATGGAATATAATCTGGAGACGTGTCCTGAAAAATTTGCGGAGGTGGCGAATTATTTAGGTGTCAAAAAGGAGGGCCGGGCGGCCATCCAAGAGGTGCAGAGGCTGCAGAAGGAGCTCCATGAGGCCTGTGGTTTGCCGATGACCCTTAAGGAAGCCGGGATCGATGCAGGTTTGTCCCTAAAGGGACTAGAGTACATGTTAGAGGCCATTGCCGAGGGGGCCGTCAACGATGGGACCAGTTTTTATAATCCTCGGGAAGTGGTTAAAGAAGAGGTGCTCGTTCAGGTGAGGAAGGCTTATGGATAGTGCTTAGGTGTCTCAGTCATTAAACAGGGAGGAATTATGCCTTATTTTAAGGATTCCCAACAACTCGAAGGTGTCCTTGTTGGTTTTTTTCGAAAATTGGCCGCACATCCGGAGATCGGTGCCAGATTAAAACAATCCAAGATTATAGTGCAGTTTGCCTATCAAGAACCGGATCTTTCCATTACGATTGATTGTTCGGGAGAGGGCATTGAGATCACCTCCAATGATACGGGCAAAAAGCCTGAGGTGTTGATGAAGATGAAGGCCGATACGGCCCATCGTTTCTGGTTTGGAAAGGTCAATCTCTTGATGGCCCTGACGCGACGTGAAATTACCGCAAAAGGCCCTATTCCAAAGATTTTAAGATTGCTGCCTGTCATTAAACCGGCCTATCAACTGTATCCGCAGTATTTGAAGGAAAGTGGCCAAGAAGGCCTCCTCCTCTAAGGAATCATGAGTCAAGACCCAGACATCCATTTTGATTTCAATTATCTGATGTTCGACCATTTGGGGGAGGAAAATGGTGTCACCCCTGAAAGGGTTGCGGCCTTGGAACCTGCCCTCAAGAAGATCCATCAGGGTCTACGGGATCTTCAGCGATTGGGGCAACTCCCCTTCTTGGATCTTCCCTATCATGAGGAAGAGGCGAGAAGACTTCTTCAGGAGGGTCGTAAGGTTAGGGAAAAATTTGACGATGTAGTGGTCTTTGGGATCGGGGGGTCGGCCCTTGGGCTGTCCTGCTTAGAGCAGGCCCTCATGCCTTTTTACTACAAGTATTTTTCAAAAAAGGAGAGAAAGGGACCCCGTCTGTGGGTCTGTGACAATGTCGATCCGACTGAATGGCAGGCCCTCCGCAACCTCATCCATCCAAAAAAAACATTTTTTATCGTGATCAGCAAATCCGGGGGGACGACCGAAACCATGGCAGCCTATCTCTATTTTTTAAAACAACTAAAAAATGCGGTGGGTCCTAAGTATAACAAACAGATCGCCTTTATTACGGACCCATTTAAAGGTGTCCTGCGGCAATTGGCCCAGGAAGAAGGGATAGCGACCTATAAAATCCATCCAGGGGTTGGTGGACGCTATTCCGTCCTGACCCCCGTGGGGCTTTTTCCGGCGGCCTGTATGGGGATGGATATCTTGTCTTTATTGGCGGGGGCCAGGCGCATGGAGGAGAAGTGCCGTCATCCAGATGTCTGGATGAATCCTGCCTTGTTGAGTGCGGCCCTTCATTATCTTTATTTTCGAGAGAAGGGACGTCCGATACGGGTTGTGATGAGTTATTCGGAGTCCTTGTCCCTGTATCCGGCCTGGTTTTTCCAACTGTGGGCGGAGAGTTTGGGAAAAAGGCATGATCTGTCAGGAAAGGAAATTTGCATAGGATCGACTCCCCTTGAGGCCGTTGGGGCTGTGGATCAGCATTCAAGGCTCCAGCTCTTTCTTGAGGGCCCCCCTGACAAGGTTGTCGATTTTATTGGGGTCATGAAACATCCCAAGGATCTCACGATTCCTTCATTGTATGCCACCCCTCCTGAGTTGGTCTTTCCCAGGAGGCAAACGGCCGGGGATTTATTAACGATTGAAAGGGAGGCGACGGAGAGGGCTTTGAGGCGCAAGGGACGGCCCAGCATGCTCCTCTTGCTTCCTCGTGTCTCGCCCCATGCCCTGGGACAATTATTTCTCTGGGCGGAGTTGGAGACGGTGATGACAGGGGAACTCTACAACATCAATCCCTT
Organism: Deltaproteobacteria bacterium RIFCSPLOWO2_02_FULL_50_16; assembly: GCA_001798715.1. Classification (GTDB taxonomy): domain Bacteria; phylum UBA10199; class UBA10199; order 2-02-FULL-50-16; family 2-02-FULL-50-16; genus 2-02-FULL-50-16. Next base: position 21,332 of record MGSF01000070.1, read on the forward strand.
TGACCAGCCCGGTGTGGAGTTGATAAAAAAATATATCCACGGGGCCCTGGGAAAAAAGGGTTTTGAGGAGTATAGAAAGGAGATGGAGGGGGGAGATAAAAAGAAGGAGTATATCCTCTAAAGTGCCTTCCCATCACCCGAACCAGATCGATCGTCTGTTTTTGAGCCCCTCCATGATCATGTCCTGAATCTTTTCGCGAACCATTTCACTCAACTTGTTGACCAGCAGATTGTCATTGATCGCTGAAGGACCATATTGGCTGAAGTCAATCGGTTCCCCGAAGATGATGGACCATTTTGAGGGGAGGGGAATGAGGCCTAAGGGGCCCAAGGCCGGTAATGTGGGCGTGATGGGAAGATAGGGGAGATGCAGGGGTTTGGCCAAGACAGTGGACTTGTAGATAATGGGATGGATCTCTTCGGCACCGATGACGGCCGTGGGGATGATGGGGGATTGGGTCTTCATGGCGAGCTTGATAAATCCCCCCCGCCCAAATCGTTGGAGGCGATAGCGGTGTTTAAAATGCTTGCCGATCCCCTTGACCCCTTCGGGAAAGACGACCACAAGATTGCCATTTTCCAAAAGGCGCTCGGCATTTTCCTGAGAGGCCCTGACGCCACCGATGCGGTACATAAAGGTTCCCATGAAGGGGAAGTGATAGACAAAGTCTTCGACCAAAAAGCGGACATTACGTCGTGAAGGGTGGTCATTGACCACGGCCTCGCAGATCATGGAGCCATCATAGGGGAGGGTCCCTGAGTGATTGGAGACGATCAAGGCCTGTCCCTTGGCGGGGATATTGGGGAGGCCTAGAGGGGTGACGCGCCAGTAGTTGTAATAAAGGAAATCAAAAAAGGGTTTGACCTTGCTGATAAATTCCACGTCCATTCCAAAATCGTCAAATTCAAAAGACTCCGTGAATTTGCCATACCAGAGTGAGGTCAGAAAATCCTTGAATGTGTCAAGGCTCAAGAGGTGACGAAGGCGGTCGATCTGCTCCTCAAAGACCTTCGTATGTCTTGAGAAACCCTTTTTGGGATCAAAAGCGGTTTCCTGGCGCATATCTTCGACGACTTTTTTTAGGCGGTGTTGGATGTTGTCCACCAGGGACTCGATGCCTTCGTACTGGGTGTCCTGGATTTTCTCATGGGATTCGAGTTTGGTGACGACGCGTTTAAGGTCGCCCTCAATATTGTCCAGGCGGGTTTCTAATTGGGTGGATAGCTTTTTGTAGATGGCATTGAGGGATTCCTGCTGCCTTTGTTCCATCAATTTTGTATTGAGGATGTGGACGTTTGATTCTTTTGTGTCGCTCATAACTCCTCCTGTAAATGGACGTCACGGAGCCTTTGGGCCCCGATAAAGGAGAGCAGGGCCTCCTTTGTTGAATATTGAGGGGTAAATCGCATCTTTTTTTCAGCCCTGCTTCCATCTGCTAAGCAGAGATATTTGATAAAGTCAAGGTGACTGGAAGGGGCCGGGAAGAGATCGGTGTACCACATGAGCTGGGTGAGGCGATAAAGGAGGGAGGAGGGGGTAGGAATGCCGATTTTGCCGGTCAGTTTGAGGACCTTGGAGAGGGGGATGACGCCTTTCCCCACGATATTGTAGATCCCGGGATGGTCTTCATCGATCGCGATTTTAAAGGCCCTTGTCACATCGTCTTCGTGAATGAATTGATAAAGGGGGTCGTATCCCATGATGGTAAAGACCATGGGGCGTCTCAAAAATGTGGTTTTAAAATTGTTGATATTGGGTCCCAAAATTGTACACGGACGGAGAATGGTGACAATACGATCGGGATGTTCGCTGCTAAAGTGAAGGACCTGCTTTTCCGCATCCACCTTGTCTCGGATAAAGAGGCTTTTGAATCCCCCCTTAAGAGAGTGGTCTTCCGTGAGGAAATTGGGATTGGAGGGATGGGCCCCGTAGACGTCTGTCGTGGAGGCCACGATCAGTTTTTTTACCTTTGTGGAGGCGATGGCGTTCAAGACATACATGGTGCCGATCGATTGAAGCTCATGGGCATAGGCGATGTTGTGAAGGGGAGAGATGGGAAAGGCGGCATGGAGGACGATGTCCACCTTCTCCTGTTGAAAGATCTCGGCCAATTTGGCGTCAGAAAGGGTGTGGGTCAGGTCCACCCTGTGAAAGGTCACCTTTTTGGGCAGGATTTTGGGTTTGCGGATATCGAGGGCGATGATCTTCTCATACTTGGGATCGGCTTCTAAGGTTCGCAGGAGAAAGCCACCGATAAAACCGTCCGTTCCCGTGATGGCAATAATCCGCCCAAGGCGTTTTTTGACCTTTGTTGAGGTCTTCTTTTTGATCTTTGGTGCCATATAGATTTTCAGGTTGAAGGGACACTACGCAAGGCCCTTTTA
>MGSF01000070.1:23778-24239 GCA_001798715.1 Deltaproteobacteria bacterium RIFCSPLOWO2_02_FULL_50_16
GGGTCGAGGTGAGTTTGGAGACGAGGATGAAAAAGGTCAGCCGGGCATTTTGGACGACGTCCTTTTGGACCCAATAACTGATGACGGTGATCGTGGCCATCATCGATGTCGTGAGTGTCAGCCAGAAACCGTGGGCCGCCGGGGGCATGGGAGGGAGATCCCAGTGGAGGATGTCGGCGGAAAAGGCATTGCCCGTGGCAATTAGCCAGTTGCCGGCCAGAAAAAAGGTCAATGTTCCGATGCCAAAGAGGATCATCCAGACCTGCATGAGGCGTTTTAATTGGATTTCTTGTGGGGTGGGTTCTCTCATGTCTTTCTCCGCATGGGGCCCCACACTAGCAAGTTCCTTTGAAAAGTCAATGGAGGCCTTCCTAATCCCATTTCAGGTGGATTTTCTGTTCATAGTCATAAATGGAGGAGTGGACCTTAAATTCGGTCTTGTAGAGATGGATCAGATTTTT
>MGSF01000071.1:0-1023 GCA_001798715.1 Deltaproteobacteria bacterium RIFCSPLOWO2_02_FULL_50_16
CTCTCTCTCACAGAGACCCAAATCAAAGAGGATCTCATCCCCCAACTCAAACAACAATACGTCCTCACAAAAGAGATTGACAGCGGTGATGCCCTTGAGGAAAAAAGTATTGTTTTTGATGCCAAGACCCTCGAGGAAAAGAATACCTCAACAGAACTGGCCCTTTATCTGAGCCGCCCCAGCGAGGACAAGATACGTTTTCTCCTTTTACGAGATGTGACCGAGGAGAGACGGGAACAACGCCTCAAACAAGGCTTTTTATCCCTCATTACCCATAAGCTGCAAACCCCCATCTCCGTCATCCAAGGGACCCTGGATAATTTTGCCGAGGGCCTCTTTGGGACCCTCACCGAAAAACAGGATCAGGGAATAAAAACCGTTTCTGAAAAGGCCAAACACCTTGAAGGCCTCATTCGGCAGCTATTGACCTTCGTCACCCTTAAGGAAGAACGTTCTTCAGACTCGGCCGAGGTGATTGACCTGGCCTCCCAATTTGAAAATTACTGCCTCAATTTCAAAAGACGTCCCTTCAAAAAACCACTCCATCTTTATCTGACAAAACCACTTCAAGAAATGCCCATCTCGTTCAATCCGGAACACCTGTTTATCATCATTGATAACATTTGTAACAATGCCGTAAAATTTTGCGACAAATCTGAAATCAAAATCACCATCAATTGGGGGTTTGAATCCGGTGAAAATCGGTATCGCTTAAGTATCTCCGACAACGGACCCGGCATCCCAACGGCCGCTCAATCCAAGGTCTTTGATCCCTTCACCCAAACCGAGGAGTTTTTTACAGGAAACATCGAGGGATTGGGGCTGGGACTGCCGACGGTACGACAACTTATGAAATTGGCCCACGGGGATGTAAAATTAGAATCAAGCCCCCAAAAGGGAACGACCCTCCACCTCTATTTTCCCAAGGCTGTTATCGTATCCAGTGGAGTGTATGGGGAATAGTTGTGATTTCCCCCCGATTTTGATAGATTGCCGCTTTAAGCGAGGGGGCACAATATGTCG
>MGSF01000071.1:1272-14207 GCA_001798715.1 Deltaproteobacteria bacterium RIFCSPLOWO2_02_FULL_50_16
CAAAGTTGTCTCGATTCCGAACTCGTCATCCCTTTTGCCCCCTTAAACTCTTCTCTTTTTGCCCAACGACTGGCCCCCTTGATCCCGCGCGGTTATACCCCCATTGCCCATTCACTCAAACTCGCCAGTCAGGATTTTCTGGACAAGGAATCGGAGCACATCATCATCCTCGTCAGCGACGGGGAAGAGACCTGTGGTGGCAACCCCACTCTGGAGGCCCAAAATCTCCTCGCTCAGGGTTTTAATGTCAAGATCCACGTGATCGGATTTGCCGTGGAGGAGGCCGTACGCGCCCAGCTGCAAGCGATTGCCGGGGCCACGGGGGGGATGTACGCCGACGCCCAGGACGCCAATTCCCTCAATCAAAACCTGGCCTACATCACACACAAGGCCCTTCTTGTCCAAAAACCGGAGCTCGCCGTGAGGGGGCAAGAGATTCGTGGCGGTGATGATTATCACCTCTCCATCCCCCTCCAGCCGGAGATCGAATATCGCCTGGATCACCACCAGCAAAAAGGCAAATATGACTTCTTTTATGTCGATCTCAAAAAGGGACAACGATTGACGACAAACCTGGCCACCACCGACAAAGGGGTCACTATCGTGAACAATCAGTTTCAGGAAAATCAAAATCCCTATGCAGGATTTCGATTGGTCGATTCACAGTTTCAGGAGATTAAAACCGTTCAGATCATCGGGAAAAAATCAGACACGCAATCGCTCGCCCTCGTGATGCCCGTGAGCGGGCGCCTCTACATCCTCGTCGGCAGCAATTACCAAGATATGCACAAGGACTCCCCCTTCCAAATCAAGATCGACAACCTCTTTGACGCCAACACGGAACAGGATGCCGGGGATGCGATCACACAACCCCTCTTCATCCAGCAAGGGAGCTATCCGAAAAACTGGCTGATCCAGAATGCGGACAAGAGCGATTTTTATCAACTCAGCGTCAATCCCCACGAACAGATCACGATCAAAGTGATGCCCGAAGATCTTGAGTCCAATTTAAGACTGGAGGCCTACGACCGCAATCGTATCCGCTTGGCCTCCGAAAGTGCCCCGAATGCCGGGGCGGTCGTCGCCCTCCCCCCCCTCGTGACTCAAGAGGCCGGACCTTTGTATATTCATGTGACGGGTTTTGGCTTGAGTCCCATCGGAAGTCCTTATTCGCTGGAGATCAGCCAACAAACCCTCTCTCCGGGCTCCAACACACCCCCCCTCCCTCAGCCTCCCCCCCCACTGAAATAAAAGATATGGGACAGGCGATGGAGGCCCTGGCCAAAAAGCTGGCGAACACGGAGTTGCCCGACACACTGGAAGAGGTCATGGCCCAGACGATGAAAAGGCCCCCTCTTTTTTCAACATGGGCCCTTGTCGTGATCGCCTTTCAGGGACTGATTATTCTGGGACTGCTGGTCCTTGTCCTCATCCTGTGGCTCAAGACCCGCCGGGGACCCAGCCACTAGAGCTGTGCGGTGTTTCCGCAACATTTTTTATACTTCTTTCCGCTCCCGCAAGAACAGGGATCGTTGCGGCCGATCTTAGGGACCCTGTGTCCCGCCGATCCGGAGACAAGAGGGGGACCTTGAGGAATTGTTCCCATCGGGACACCCGCGGGGACCCTCCCCGGGACATGAACCGCCTGAGGCGCAGCAACAGATCCCCGCCCCATCTGCATCGCTTGTCTCTCGCGCTGCAAAGACAATTGGGCCGCCTCTTTTTCCTCCGCAATCTGCACCCAAAAAATCTTCTCGACAACATCCGTCTGAAACTGGGTGATCATGTGCTGAAAAATGCCGAAACCCTCCCGCTTGTATTCAACAAGGGGATCTTTTTGGGCATAGCCACGGAGACCAATCCCCTCTCTTAAATGATCCATGGCCAACAAGTGATCCTTCCATAAATGATCGAGGACGGAGAGCAGGATGAGTTTTTGAACATGACCAAAGACCTTCGAAGAATACTGTTTTTCCTTTTCCTCATAATGAGCGATCGCCTGTTCATAAATGCTGGTCCCTATTTTCTCGACATCATCGACCAAGGCAGAAAGATCTCCCACCTTGATCCCAAACTGCTTATAAACAGACTCTCTCAAGGGAGCAGGGTCCCAATCCCTGTCCCCCTTTTTTGAAGGACCCAGAGTATCAATCATATCCGTCGTCACATAATCGATATAATCCATCATCAAGTCGCGGATCTTTTCGCCCCCCAATATCGAACGACGAATGTCGTAAATGGTCTTGCGCTGTTCGTTCATGACATCGTCAAATTCGAGAAGGTTTTTCCGAATATCGAAATTATGCCCCTCCACCTTCTTTTGGGCATTTTCAATGGCCTTTGAGATCCATCGATGGGTGATGGGCTCATCCTCCTGTATGCCTAAGCGATCCATCATCGTGGCAATGCGCTCTGAACCAAAAATCCGCAGCAAATCATCTTCCAAACTGAGATAAAAACGCGACGATCCCGGATCTCCCTGACGACCGGATCGGCCTCGCAACTGATTGTCGATGCGCCGTGATTCGTGGCGTTCCGTCCCCAGGATCCTCAAGCCCCCCGCCGCAATCACCTTTTTCTTTTCGTCTTCGCAAATTTTCTGACATTCCGCCAAGGCTCTGGCAAATTTTTCAGGATCCATTTCCGGATCGGCCTTGCTGCGTGCTAAAAACTGGGGATTTCCCCCCAAGACGATATCGGTCCCGCGACCCGCCATATTGGTGGAAATAGTGACGGCCTTCAAACGTCCCGCCTGAGCCACGATCTCCGCTTCACGTTCATGATGTTTGGCATTCAGGACGTGATGATTGATCCCCTGGCGTTCGAGCAGGGAGGAAAGTTCTTCGGACTTCTCAATGGATATAGTTCCAATAAGAATAGGAGTGCCTTTCTGATAAAGCTCCTTGACCTCCTTAAGCACAGCGTTAAATTTCTCCTTTTCCGACTTGTAGATAACATCGGCATCATCCCGACGGATCATGGGCATATGTGTTGGGATGACACGTACTGATAAATTATATATCTTGGAAAACTCTGTGGCTTCCGTGTCTGCCGTCCCCGTCATGCCCGACAATTTATTATACATGCGAAAATAATTCTGAAATGTAATGGTGGCCAAGGTCTGATTTTCATTTTCTATCTTCACCCTCTCCTTGGCCTCAACGGCCTGATGGAGACCATCGCTCCAGCGGCGACCCGGCATGAGCCGTCCTGTGAACTCATCAACGATAATAACCTTGTCTTCCTTCACAACATAATCAACATCCCGTCGAAACAGGGTGTGTGCCTTGAGGGCTTGATTGACATGGTGAAGAGTTTCAATATTGACAGGATCATAAAGATTTTTTATGGCCAATTGAGATTCCACCTTAGCCACACCCTCCTCGGTCAGGACCGCTGATTTGGCCTTTTCATCAATCGTATAATGCTTCTCCTTTTGAAGAGGAGGAATGATGCGATTGATGCGATAATATTTCTCCGTCGATTCCTCCGAAGGACCGGAAATAATCAAGGGTGTTCGGGCCTCATCAATAAGAATGCTGTCCACTTCGTCGACGATGGCAAAATTGAGATCCCTCTGAACATAATCCGCCAGATCGTATTTCATATTGTCACGAAGATAATCAAAACCAAATTCATTATTCGTCCCGTAGGTCACATCATGGCGATAAGCCTCGGCCCTTTCCCGATCATCGAGGCCATGGACAATGACACCCACCTCCAATCCCAAAAAGCGATAGACCTGCCCCATCCAGGCCGCATCACGTTTTGCCAGATAATCATTGACGGTAATGACATGGACCCCCTTTCCCGTAAGAGAATTGAGATAAACAGGAAGTGTGGCCACCAAGGTTTTACCTTCCCCTGTTTTCATCTCGGCAATTTTTCCTTCATGAAGGATCACACCCCCAATCAATTGAACATCAAAATGCCGCATGTTGAGAACACGCTTAGAAACTTCCCGAACACAGGCGAAGACCTCAGGAAGGATTTCTTCTAAGGTCGCTCCTTTGGAAAGCCTTTCCTTAAAGAGGGGGGTTTGGCCGCGGATTTCGGCATCGGAGAGTTTTTGATAGGAGGATTCGAGTTCGTTGATCCTGACGACAAGGGGTTGGAGACGTTTTAGATCCCTGTCATTTTCAGTCCCGAAAATTTTTCGACTGAGGGCGCCCAACATGGGCCCATCATAGGGATTCTAATAACTGTTTTCAAGGGGATAAAAAAGAGATTAGCGGCTTAAGTACTGCATGGGATCGATGGGGATACCATCCACGTGGACTTCGTAGTGAAGATGGGGTCCCGTGCTATATCCCGTATTCCCCACACTCGCAAGAGCGATGCCGCGCACCACTCTCTGCCCCTCTGCCACCTGAATGCGGGAGAGGTGACCATAGACCGTCGACACCCCAAAGCCATGATCGACAATAACAGTTCGTCCCAGGCCCCCTTTGGGACCCGCATAAGTCACCCTTCCATCCGCGGGGGCATAGACCGGAGCTCCCCACTGAGCCGCCACATCAATGCCTTCATGAAAACGAACCCCCTCAGCCCAAGGGGAGAGACGGAGACCAAATCCCGAAGTCACCCAACCTTTGACGGGCCAAACAGAAGGCGTGGAAGACAAATAAACCGCCTGATCCTGATAAATCTCATAGGATTGCAACAAGCGTTCTTCCGTTTCCTTGGCCTTCTTATCGATATCGTAAATCACGACCCCTAATTCGGCATTCATCTTGTCAACATCCTTGCGGACAAGTTCGTCAAACTCCAGTGATGGCTTATAAGAGGCCAACTGGAAAGTGATATCGCCCTCGGAGGATCCAAAGCCCTTGGCCACCCCCTTCTGATCCAGCGCTACAAGGGTTTCAACCTTTTGGGCTATTTCAGAGGTGCGCTGGACAGTCAGCTCCAACTGGGCCACCTTTTGGAGAAGTTCGGCCTGTCTTTGGTCAAAATCCAATAAACTCAATTGCCGATCCTGACCATTAAAGTAGAGAGAGCGATAATAGAAAAAACCTATGGAGGCCAGGAGAGAAAAACAAACTAAAAAGACAACACCGGCTCCCATGAGCCTGAATTGGGGATAGGTGAAACGAAACTTGCGGACTTTGTGGTGATCTTCGGGGATAAACAATACATGATAGGCCTTCTTCTGCACCATCCCTCCTCGTTTTTGATATCCGCCTATTTATTATTCTTCAGGGTAATGAATTTAGGGACAACTGTCAAGACTAATTTGCCTTTGAAAAATGACCTAATGTATTGAAATCATTGAAAATTAGACTGTTTGTTCCTGTTCCGAACCCTCCTCATCCTCATAAACCTCCAGGAGAACAACAGTAATATTGTCATCCCCACCGTTTTTATTGGCTTCATTGATGAGGGAGCGAGAGGCCGTTTCGATGTTAGTGGACTTGAGGGCCTTTCCAATATTTTCATCTGAAATCATGTTTGTCAGGCCATCGGTGCAGAGGAGATATCGATCGCCTAATTGCAAGTCCACTTCCCACAAATCGGATTCTACATCTTCCTGATAACCCACCGATCGGGTGATGATGTTTTTATATTTGTGGCTCTGCGCATCCTGCAAGGTAATCAAACCCGCCCGTAATTGCTCGCTGACCAAGGAATGGTCTATCGACAATTGCTGAACCTTTCCATGACGCAACTGATAACACCGACTATCTCCTACATTAGCCAAATAACCCACGTTATGACGAACAAAAAGACCCACCGTCGTTGTCCCCATACCTCTTAATGTGGGATCATGAGTGGCCTCCTCAAATATCTTCATACACGCCACCCGAATCGCATAACGAAAACGTTCCCCCATATTGTTGGGATCAATCTCCAGCTCGGAAACCAAGGTGGCCTCCGGATCTTCATCAAGAATTTGCAAAACCTCTTTGATAGTTGTCACGGCCAACTGACTGGCATACTCCCCTCCCAGGTGTCCCCCCATGCCGTCCGCAACAACAAAGAGACCTAAATCCTCATCAATGAGAAAACTATCCTCGTTCTTTTCCCTCTTTTTCCCCACATCGGATCGTCCCGCACTATGAATTTTCAACATTCGACTAACACCCTCCCACATCCAGGGCCTTGAGGCGCAAGGAAGGGGCGCCAATTCCCTGATAAAATTTGAGGTCAGAGCCCACGGCCTCAACCCCCTTAAAAAGATTGTGAAGATTGCCCGAAACAGCAATCCCCCTGACCGGAAATTGCCGCTTACCCCCTTCATACCAAAAACCAACAGCCCCCACCGAAAAATCACCACTGATAGAATTGGCCGTATGAATACCTATCACATCAACAATCCAAAGTCCACGAACAAGGCCCTGTTCCAAATCGGAAATTGACGTTGTCCCGGGCTCAATAAAAAAATTTGTAATCCCCAATTGAGGCATTTCCTTAAACGAGGGGCGAATGGCGTTTCCGGTGGAGGTTTTTTTTTCTTTTGCCGCAGAATAACAATCGTATAAAAAATGCCTCAAAAAGCCCTTATCGACAACCACATTCTTCCGATGGGGCCTGCCCTCGGCATCAAACGGAAAGGAATTATAACCTCCCTCAAGCCTTCCGTCATCGACAATGCTAATCAGGGGACTATAAATCTGTTGCCCTGATTTCCCTGCCAAAAAGGATTTTCCCTTTTGAACATGATCCGCCAAAAATGAGGGAGACAAAACCCCCAGCAATGAACAAACCACCTCACGATCCAAAACCACGGGACACTGAATACTTTCAATGGGCCTGGCCCCCAACAAGGCAACAGCGTCTCGCGCCGCTTTTTCAGCAACCTCACGAGGTTTGAGTCGAGAAAATTTTTCGTCAAAATCCATATCCCATGACATTTCTTGGGATCCATTTTCCTCCGCCAAGGCCATCACCCCAATCTCACCAATACTCTTTTGGGCCTCCCGATGAATTCCGTTCGAGGACTGAAGCCAAACACTCACATGTCTTTCCTTATAGGTCGCCTTGCGCACCCGCTTGATCCGGGGATCATAGGACTTGGCAATATCCTCCAGTGAAAGGGCCATATCCATCTTGTCGTCATCAGAAAAATCATCAAAATCACCTTTCTCCGATTTATAGGAGGCCGGTTCCGAAGAGATATCAGGAAGAGCCCGGCAGGGATCTTCGCTCATCGACTGGGTCCCCTCCCAAGCGGATTTCACCATTTGCTGAATAGCAGGCTCGTGAAAATCAGTGGTATAGGAAAAACCCGCCTTATGACCACGAATCACACGGAGGGCCAGACCCCTTTCAACGGCATTTTGAAAAAAATCAACCGTCCCCTCCTTCGCCTCCACGGTATAATGCTTCGCCTGAAAACAATAAACCTCGTACTGGGAGAGGGAAAGACGTTCTACAGCCCGAGAGATACAGGTGGTTATTTTTTTTTGGTCTTCAAAATTTAAATCGGACATGCTTCCCCTATCCCTCTCCCTATTATAGTTTATTAAGGTAGGGATGGCCCCTTACCTTCATGAATATAATAAGGAGAGGGGCTATATCCTTTTTCCAATTTGCAACATCTCTCGGGCATGGGCCTTTGTCTTTTCGCTAATCATCACACCCCCCAACATGCGGGCAATCTCATCTTCCCTCTCTTGGGGAGTCAGCAAGATGAGATGGGTCTCGGTCCGCCCTGACACCATTTCCTTGGAAATATTGTAATGATGCTGACCATAACAAGCAATCTGAGGAAGATGGGTGATACACAAGACCTGGCGGTCCTTGGCCATGGTCGCCAGCTGGCGTCCGACAACATCAGCCACACGGCCACCAATACCCACATCCACCTCATCAAAGACACTAAAGGGACATTGGCGTGTCCCACTGAGGACCGTCTTGATCGCCAGTAAAATGCGAGACATCTCTCCGCCCGAGGCAATCTTGACCAGAGGCTTAAAACCCTCACCCACATTGGGAGCTATCTCAAAGGTGACCTCTTCCGCCCCCGAACAATCCAGCCAAGTCTTGTGGATGACACAGCCTCGTTCCGAAAAAGGACGAAAGACCACACGAAACTGGGCCTTATCCATGGCAAGCCTGTGAAGTTCTTCTTCAACAAGAGCCTGCAACTGGAGTGCCGCTTTTTTTCGTACCTTTGTCAATTCACGAGCGGACTGCAAGAGGACTGTGCCCTGATTGTCGATCTCTTGGGCCAATTTCCCTTCATCCTCCTCAAAAGATTCCAAAGAATCGAGCTCGATCTCCCATTCCTTGACCTTCTTGAAGATATCCTGAAAATCCCCTCCATGTTTCCGCTGCAATTGGTGGATCAGGGCCAGACGATCCTCAATCCACTGGAGCCTTTCCGGATCAAACTGGAGCTCGCCCAGATACGTCCTCAAATGACGAGTCCCCTCCTGCACCTGAATCAGGGCCGTCTCAAGGAGCTTGACAGTGGCCTCGAGTGAAATATCAATGGAGGCCATTCGGGTTAATTTTTTTAAAAATTCCGTGAGGCGGTCTTCAATGGAACCTTCTCCTTGAGTCAAAAGATCCTCGCCCTCCTGCGCCACCTCCCCCAACTGCACGGCATGGCGCACGACCTCTTTTTCCTGTAGAAGGGCCTCAATTTCATTCGCCTTGAGATCGGCCCCGTGAATTTCCTGGAGTTGAAATCTCAAAAATTCCTCACGCTCCTTGACCGACCGGTGCTTTTCTCGAAGTTGTTCCAAAAAAAGAAGTTTTTCACGATACTGATCAAAGAGGGCCCGAAAATGATCCCGAATCATCTCATGCTGGCCAAAACTATCCAAAATCGACAAGTGGGTCTCTTCTTGAAAGAGCTGCTGATGGGCATGTTGAGACGCCACATCCACCAACAAACCGCTCAATTGGGAAAGGAGGGCCAAGGTTGCCATCTCGCCATTGATCCAGATTTTATTCCGACCTGAGGCGTGAACCATCCGGTGAATGAGGAGTTCGGACCCTTCGGGCAGTCCTAGCGCCTCTATTTTTTGTTGGATCAATTCGTGGGAATCTATCTGAAAAAGGGCCTTCACCTCTGCAAAATCTTCACCCCGTCGAATGATATCCTGAGAGGCCCTCTCCCCTAAAACCATCTGAAGGGCCTGGATAATAATGGACTTCCCCGTCCCCGTCTCTCCGGACAGGATATTGAGACCTTCCTTAAACTCGATACAAAGGTCATGAATGATGGCAAAATTCTTGATTTTCAGCGAGACCAACATACCTTCTTTAAACCTCAAAAAAGGCTGGGATTGAAAGCCGCTAACCTATTGGAACTACTAAGAAAAACATGCTTTTAAAATCTAGCATATCCCCCTTCAAATGTCCACGGAGAAATCCCTCGGCGAAGACGAGGGGCCCCGTTTGCCGACACCAAGCCTGAGGCTTGGTGCGCTGAAGCGCCGGAGGCGCGATGCGAGGCAAATGGGGCCGTCGAGCCGTACCATAAGTTTGTGAAACGAACTTATGGTATCCACATTAAAAATTAAGGTATTTATTATTTAGTAATTTTGAACTAGTGCTTATCCCCCTATGACAAACCCCCATTCCCCCCTGGCCGACCGCATACGACCTCAAACCCTTGGGGAATTCGTCGGGCAGGGTCATATCATTGGTCCCGGCAAACCCCTCACGCGTCAAATTGAATCGGACCAAATCCCTTCGCTGATTTTTTGGGGACCTCCCGGGACGGGAAAAACAACGCTCGCCTCTCTCATTGCCAAAAAGACACGATCTCATTTTCATCACTTGTCCGCCGTCCTCTCCGGCGTCAAAGACTTAAGAGAAATTATTCAGACATCCGAACGGGACTGGAAACTCCATGACAAGAGGACCCTTCTCTTTGTCGATGAGATCCACCGGTGGAACAAGGCCCAACAGGACGCCCTCCTGCCCCATATCGAGAACGGAACGATTACCTTGATCGGCGCCACAACGGAAAATCCCTCCTTCGAGGTCATTGCCCCCCTCCTCTCCCGCACAAAGGTTTATGTCCTCGAACCCCTTACTGAAAAAAATATTATCCACCTTCTTCAGCGGGCCCTGGCCGATCGGGAAAGGGGATTGGGAAATTTCGGGCTTGTCACCGATGAAGAGGTCTTGGCCTTTATTGCCCAAACCTCCGATGGAGATGCCCGCCGGGCCCTCAACACACTGGAGATCGCCAGCACCCTTCTCCTCGAACAAAACAACAAAAAGATGACTCGGGAAGATGTGGCACAGGCCCTCCAGAAAAAAAACCTTCTTTATGACAAGTCGGGAGAAGAACACTACAATCAAATTTCGGCCTTTATCAAAAGTATGCGAGGCTCCGATCCCGATGCCGCCGTCTATTGGCTCGCACGCATGTTGGAGGCCGGCGAGGATCCCTTGTTCCTCGCCCGTCGAATGATCATCTTTGCCTCAGAAGATATTGGAAACGCCGACCCGGAGGCCCTTCCCCTGGCGATCGCCGCCATGCAGGCCTTTCACTTTATCGGACTGCCGGAGGGATGGATCCCCCTCTCCCAGGCCGTCACCTACCTGGCCAGCGCCCCGAAAAGTAACGCAAGCTACATGGCCTATAAAAATGCCCTCACAGACATCCAGGAGCAGGGTTCGCTCCCCGCCCCCCTTCATATCCGCAACGCCCCCACACGTTTGATGAAGGATTTGGGTTATGGCAAGGACTACCAGTACCCTCATGACTTTGAGAATCACTATGTGGCCGAAACCTATCTCCCCGAGGCGCTCAAGGGGAGGCACTATTACAAACCGACCCTTCAAGGACATGAAAAGGTGATACACCAGTGGCTGGAGACCCTCAGAAAAAAGAACGAATCAAGGAGTAGATAAGCGCCAATCCCCCCATACTCCAACAATAATAGGCAAAGTAGGGAAGCCTCCCTTTTTTCACCACATAAACCAAGAACTTGATCGCAAAGAATCCCGTCACAGAGGCCGTCAGCGCCCCCGTCAACATGATCCATCTTTCAGAAGAGGACCAGTCTCCAAAATGGCGCATCTCCAGTAACGTCCCTCCAAAAATAGCGGGAATCAACAAAAGAAAAGAGAATTTGGCCGCGAGTTCCCGATTCCATCGAAGACCAAGGGCCGTGACAATCGTCATGCCCGATCGGGAAATGCCGGGGGCCAGGGCAAAGGCCTGGGCCATCCCGACAATAAAGGACTGCAAGAGACTCACCTCGGCAAAGGGGCGCTGCACCTTTGTGAAATAGCGGGACAACCAAAGGATCCCGCCCGTCACAAGGAGCATCAATCCCGCCCCCATCAAGGATGTAAAGAGTCCTTCGAGGGTATCACGAAAGAGCAAACCCAAAAAGGCCACGGGGATAGACCCCACAAAAATCATGACCGCGAGCTTGATGCCTTCGCTATGATCATAGAGCGTCGGCCAGTGAATCGTGCGTCTTTTGACGAGGGCCCTTCCCACAAAAAACAAGCTTTCAAGGATTTCCCACACCTCCCGATACAAAACAGCCACCACAGAGACGAGTGTCCCGACATGGAGGACCAGATCAAAATCGAGGAGAAAGGCGCCCCCACCCTCGATCCCCATCAGTTGTTGCAAAATCACCAAATGACCCGAGGAACTCACGGGGAAAAATTCGGTGAGACCTTGAACAATACCAAGAATAATGACCTGGGACCAGGTTAGGGTTTCCATCAGGGGCCGACCGATATCACGCACCTCTTTTTCTTGTCGAGGGAAATCCTCAAGAGGCTGTTTCCAAACTCTTGGTTAGGGGAAAAACATGTTGGATTTTTGACGCTTTTTGTTATAAAAAATCACATATTGTTTCAATAGGTTACTAGGGACAGGCCCCTTCGCCCCCCTTTTTGCCCCCCCGATTTTCCCGCAGGACAAAAATCCCTTTCCCTTTCAATGTGTTATAAAATTCTCATTTTGAGAAAAAAATTGACTCTATCGGCCAACTAAAAAGGGAGGTGTGAAAATAAAACTAATAACTACATATACTTATTTAAAATAAATTTCCTTTGTGTGCGGCATAGAGATTGCATAATATGGCACCATTGGCATGTTCCCAGACAACTTGGGGCCCCTTTCATGACGAAGAAAAAATCCTATTTTTGGTCCTTTTCGGGAGTGAAACTCCTCTTCCTCCTCCTCACCATTACCCTGACATTGTCAGCCTGTAGCGGCGGGTGTGGTCCGGAAATGGCCGGAGTCGAGGATGACGGCATCTCGGGAAAATCCCTGGGTCCTTCTCCCGAGGCCCCAAAAAACCCTGAGGATACCGACCAGGATACGGATTCCGGAGAAGATGCCGATGATGGGACGAATGGCCCCAACGAAGGCGGTCCCCTCGCCAATCCAGCGGGCGATGGGGCCGGCGGGGATGACGGGGGCGGCGCGGCGGGGGACGGTATCCCGGAACCCCCTCTCCCTGATGAAGACATGGACGGTGTCCCCAATGGCATTGATATCTGCCCCGGGACACCCCCAGGGACAGCAGTCAATCCCCTGGGCTGTCCCCTAGAACCCTTCCCTCTCATAGGAGCATGCAATGAGGCCCTCCCCTGTCCCGAGGGACAGATCTGCAATGCGGAAAACAATTGTGTCCTCGCCGGCTGTGCCGCCTCTGCGGACTGCCCCCCCACATTTTTCTGTGTTGATAATACCTGCGTCTCCATACCCGATGAATGTGATGAGGCCACCCCCTGCCCCGGAAATCGGGCCTGCGCAGGTGGAGAATGCGCGGATGAATGCGCCAATGGATTTACACAATGCCTGACGAATTGTGTCGCCTCTGAGACCTGCGAGGGCCAGGAGTGCGTGGCGGGCGGGGATTGCGGGGCGGGGCTTGCGTGCGCCGGCGGTGTTTGTGAGATTATTGTGGCCCCTGATCCCTGTGAGGATGAGGCCTTTGAAGGTTGTGGGGACGATCTCAACTCGCACTGTGAAGTGATAGGGGACCCGGGAGAAC
>MGSF01000072.1 GCA_001798715.1 Deltaproteobacteria bacterium RIFCSPLOWO2_02_FULL_50_16
AGGGATCTCGCCCTCATCGAATTAAAAACCATAGAAGAATCGGCGAAAAGAATCCTGTCCCCCGATGAACGGGAGCGCCTTCAAGACATGACCCGGGAAAGAGGAGCGAGCTATCTTGCCGCCCGTTTGGCCCTCAAAAGACTTTCCAGAAGGATGTCGGGAAACGACACAACGACACCCGCAGACACAATAGTCACCGTGACCCCCGATAAGCAGCCCCGATGTCCGCTCACCAACGGAGAGGAGGGTCCTTACTGTTCGCTGTCCCATGACAAGAGATTTGCCGTGGCCGTGGTGTCTGACAATAAAATCGGCATCGATGTTGAAGAGATCTCTGACAGGGTTTTAAAACCACGGCGCTTTTACATGAATGAAAAAGAGACCTTGCTTGCAAAAAACAGCTCATTGAATGAGGTCGAGGCCTTTTTGAGGGTCTGGTCCATCAAAGAGGCCGCCTCCAAGGCCACTGGACTCAAACTGGCCACAGTATGGTCAAAGACATCTGTCACAGAAATCGGGAGGGAGAAGAGTGTTGTTGAAATAGATGGTACTTTATGGGAAGTTTTTCATGAAAAAGTGGATAATCACCTCTTTACCATCTTAACACTCCAAAACCCATGAGAGAAAAAACGGTCTACATGTTTCCCGGTCAGGGAGCGCAGTCGGTCGGGATGAGGGCAAAACTGGGAGACATGACAGGGGAACAAAGGGGCCTCTTTGCGACAGCGGATAGAATATTGGGATTCCCCCTAACGAGCCTCATCGACCAGGGTCCGGAAGAGGAACTGACTCGGACGTCCAATACCCAGCCGGCCCTTTTGGCGATGGAGATCGCCTTCAGCAGGGCCCTTCATTCCCTGGGCTACAGGGCCGATATCGTCATGGGCCATTCCCTGGGGGAGTATGCGGCCCTGGTGGATGCGGGTGTGATCGATTTTGAGGAGGCCTTAAGACTGGTCCGACACCGCGGAGAACTGATGGAGAAGGCCGTTGTGACAACGCCCGGCAAGATGGCCGCCGTCATCGGTGCCGAGAGGGCAAGGCTCGAGGATATTTTACAAATGTGCTCTGGAGACGGCATCATAGAAATCACCAACTTTAATTCCCCCGTGCAGGTCGTCCTCTCCGGTGAAGTGGCCCCCATCGACAAGGCGATCGCCCTCATCCATCAGGAACGGGTGGGAAAGGCCTTGGAGTTGCGTGTTTCCACCCCCTTTCATTCGTCACTGATGAAACCGGTGGCCGACGCCTTTCAAAGGTATCTTGCCGATATCGACTTTAAGAAACCCCAGGTTGAATTTATTGACAATGTCACCGGTCTTCACGAAAAAGACCCGGAAAGGATCAAGGAAAAGCTCGTACTTCAGCTGTCACACCCGGTGCAGTGGGAAAAATCGGTGAACACCGCCCTTCAATCAGGGGCCACGACATGGATCGAATGCGGCCCCGGGACCATTCTTGTAGGACTGGTCAAGAGGATCGATCCTGAAAAAACCCTTTTGTCCGGAGAAAAACTGATCCATGGGGCAACGAAGTAGTCCCTCTTTATGGGGCAACGAAGTAGTCCCTCTTTATGCCCCTTGCTAAGGGGATGGGGGCTCTGCTATATCACTGAAGTATGAAACTCCCTCGCTACATTGCCATTGAGGGACCCATCGGGGCCGGCAAAACGACCCTGGCGCAAAAGCTGGCCGATGATTTTCAAGGCCGTTTGCTCCTGGAACAACCCCATAAAAACCCATTTTTGCCCGACTTTTATGATGATCCCTCCCGTCATGCCTTCAAGACACAGCTCTTTTTCCTCCTCAACCGTTACCAACAGCAAAAGGAACTCGCCCAAGAGGATCTCTTCAGCAAGATGTCCGTCAGTGACTATCTCTTCGTCAAGGACTGGATCTTTGCCAGCATCAATTTAAGCATCGACGAACTCGCCCTTTACAAAAATATTTTCCAAATCCTCGTGGGTCACGTCCCCAAACCCGACCTCGTGATCTACCTCCAGGCCTCCAGTGAAATTTTGCTAAAACATATCCGAAAAAGAAAAATTTTCTACGAAAACAATATCGAGGCCAGTTACCTGGAACAACTCTCCGAGGCCTATCGAAAATTCTTTTTTGGTTATAGCGACTCCCCCCTTCTCGTCGTCAATTGTACCCATATTGATTTCGTCGAAAATCAGGAAGACTACGAAAAGTTGAAAAAAGAGATCGTGAGCCCCAAGCGAGGGGAGCGGCATTACATTAATTTAGGATAAATTATGCCCCACTTAACGATCCCCAGACTTCAAAAGAAAAAGACAACGGGCGAAAAGATCACGATGATCACCTGCTACGATGCGAGCTTTGCCCGTCTTGTCGAGGAGGCCGCCATCGACATTGCCCTTGTGGGCGACTCCCTCGGCATGGTGATCCAAGGTCATGATTCCACCCTGCCCGTCACCGTAGAGGACATCATTTATCACTGCCGCGCCGTCAGAAGGGGTCTCAAGGAGACCCACCTCATGGCGGATATGCCCTTTATGAGCTATCAGGGACCCCGGCGCGAGGCCATGAAAAACGCCGGCCGCATGATCAAGGAGGGCCGGGCCGAGTCCATCAAGCTCGAGGGGGGGGAAGAGATCGCCGATCTTGTCCATGCGATCAATAAAATCGGCATCCCCGTCATGGCCCACATCGGCCTCAAGCCCCAGCAGGTCCACAAGATGGGGGGATATAAAATTCAGGGACAAAATCCCAATGAAGAAGAGACGATCTTAAAGGAGGCCCGCGTCCTTCAAGAGGCCGGGGCCTTTGCCATCCTGATGGAGGGGGTCTTGCTGGAAGTGGCCCAAAAAGTCACGGAGCAATCCTCCCTCCCCACCATCGGGATCTCCTCCGGTCCCCACTGTGATGGCCAGGTCCTTGTGCTCTACGACATCCTCGGCCTGGATCCGGGCTTTCAACCCAAATTTGTCAAAAAATACCTCGATCTCCACTCGCTGGCCCTGAAGGCCCTGAATCAATACAAGACAGAGGTCCAACAAGGAAGGTTTCCAACCCTGGAACATGCCTTTTCGAAGAAGGGAAAAGGTATTTAGGTGTGGCAGTTGAATCAGGCAAGGGGAGCCGCAATTTTTCTTGAGCCTCAAGCCAGAGGCTTGAGACCCTGAAGCCCCGGAGGGGCGAAGGGCGGCTTTAGCCCCTTTCCTTAGTTTATTTATTAAGACAGGGGCAACCCCTGCCTTATTATTAATACAGAAGGAAGAGGGGTTGAAAAGTCAATTTCCTTGCGGCTTATAAGCTATTGACTTTTCAAGCTTGTCCTAATCCGCCGATAGCGGATTAGGGCATAAAGCGAAAGAAAACATTGCGGCTCCCCTTGCCCTTCATACAAAAATGACTCCTCTATGAAAATCATCAACACCGTCTCTGACATGCAGGCCTATTCTCGGCAGGTCAAGGGAAAAAAACTCTCCATCGCCTTTGTCCCGACCCTGGGCGGTCTTCACGAGGGTCATCGGGCCCTGATGCGCCTGGGAAAAAAAGTTGGTGATGTTGTTGTCGTCAGTATTTTTCTCAACCCCACACAATTCGACAACAAGGAAGACCTCAAAAAATATCCCGCCCGCCGGGAGGACGATCTCAAGGCCTGCGAAGGAGAGGGTGTGGATTGTGTCTTTCTTCCCAGTGTGGAAGAAATGTACGGAGACGACATCGCCTCCCAGGTCTTTGATCTCAAGGGCCTTGACAAACACCTCTGCGGGGGCAAACGCCCCGGACACTTTCAAGGCGTCGTGACCATTGTCAAAAAACTCTTTGAGGCCGTCCTCCCCAACAAGGCCGTCTTCGGCGAAAAGGACTATCAGCAGCTCCAGATCATCCGGCACATGGTCGAAGCCCTTCATTTTCCCATTGAGATCATCCCCCATCCGATCGTCCGGGAGAAAAGCGGGCTGGCCCTGAGTTCGCGAAACCGCCACTTAAGCGCCGATGAAAAAAAGGAGGCCCTGTGTCTTTATCAAGCCCTCAAAGAGACGCATCAGGCCTTTAAAAATGGGGAAAAAAGGGCTGAAAAACTGATCCAGACCGCCGAAGGGGTCCTCCGTCAGTCAAAAAAGGCCAGCGTCGACTACATCGCCCTCGTCGATGCCGCAACCCTGCAACCGATCGCCACCCTTGAAAAAAAGGCCCTCCTGGCCCTGGCCGTCTTTATCGGCCCCGTCCGCCTGATCGACAATGTCCTGCTCGAATAAAACTCCCCGCGGCAAGCCGCGGGGTCTCCATTGACTCCTCTCCCTCTTGGGGAGAGGAAAAAGGTGAGGGGGAGGATCCTACCTGTTGCTTGCCACCCATCGTTTCCTCCCCCTCATCCGCCCTTTGGGCACCTTCTCCCCAACCCCAAAGGGGCCACTTCGTGGAGGGAGAAGGAAAAAGACACAACTTTTTTCCAAAACAGGGCGATCTATCCAAAAGAATAGGGAAAAACCATGGCCGTGCGCACCACCACTGTAAGCCCTGAGGAAAGGGCCTATCTCCTCGAACAAATTCAGGAGGCAACGCCCTTCTGCCAAGAAGGGGAGCTGATCGAGGTCCATGGTTTTGAGAGTCGCTTTGTCATGGGATGTGACCAGACATCTCCCGAAAGACTGTCCTATTGGTTTCGCACCCAGATGCCGCCCCTACAGTCACAGAGGGCCTCTTTAGGCCATGAACTCCGCTCCTTCGAGGGAAAAAGCCGTCTGCCGATGGACGAGGTCCTCTCTCCCCTGACCCGATCCCTGGAAGATGTCACAGATCCCACGCTCCCTTATCTGGACTCCCTGCGCCTGTTTTTAAGGGCCGGACTTTTTCGCGCCCTCGACTACGGGGGACCGGGGTATCATGCCGTAAAAGACATCCATTATGCCCGCGTCTTTCTCCTGCATGTCTCCCATACCGCGATGGCCGCCGCCTCCGGATTGGAACTCCTCACCTTAGACGACATTGATCACTCTCTCGAAGGACTCCCTTCTCTTTCACCCGAAAGCACTCCGGAACAATTCGACACGTTTTTGCAAGACAGGGCCCGTGAGTTGGATGGAGACCCTTTATCCTTCACCGACCTTGAAAAGGCCTCATGGGAAGTGGTCCGCACCGCCCTCTTCCTGAAACATCCCCCCTTTCTGACCCCCGAAGGGGCACCCGCAAGAGGCAGTTACGACCTCTTTGGACCGCCGCCGGGCGACCTTGACGCTCCCGCGGCCCTCACATTACTAGGCATCTATCTGTATCTTCAAAACCGCGAAGTGGAGAGACAAACCGTCTTCATCGATCTCGACACCCTACAATTCGACATAAGAGGCCTCCTCCCGCAAAAGGGGGGTTCTGAGGAATTTCGGCGAAAGGCCGATGCCCTCATCAAGGAAGAAATTGCCCGACAGCTGGAAGCGGCCTTCGGGGATTTTGAAGGCCTCCGCATCGTTTATGACACCCCCCCTCCCCAAGAGGTGTATTCAACCATTCATTTTGCCCAAACCATTGAAGAGGTCCGGGGCTATTATGCGGGAAATCCCCAAAAAAGGGAGGCCCTCATAGAGAGCTGTCAGGAAAACAGGAACGCCCTCAGAAAAAATTTCCCCGCCTTTATCCCGGAATATTTCACCCATGCCTACGGTCCCGATTTTTGCCAGATGGAAGAGGCAAAATTAAGAGGGCTCATGGACTCCCCCCTCATGTCGTATGCCCTCACACTGGGATCCCACGGAAGGGCGCCGAACATTGATCTTGCCAATACCTCTCCAAGAGATGACGGGATCGTCTACACACTGGTGAGGCTTCTCCCCCAGACAATCCCCGTGCCCCCGGAAATGGCAGTCTCGCAGCCCGACATGAAGGACATGAGGATACAACTTCAGGGAAGAGCGGAGGCCTTCCAATTAAAAGGCGAGGAGGATTGGGATCAGGTCAGAAAAATCGGACGACTCTTGGGGGAGACGGCCGCCCACGAAACCGGTCATCTCCTAGGCCTGGGTCACACCCCTGAAATTTTTAAGGACTATGAAGAAGACCGGGGCCTTATGTGGGGCCATGGGCGTTCGATCGAAGATCTCGGGCACAATCGATTGAATGACAAGGATCGCGCCATCCTCTCTCTGTATTTTGATTCCTTTTGAGAGGTCCTGCAAAGGATTGCCAAACACGCCCCTTTTTGATACCTTGCCTTCAGCACTTGTATTAAGCAGGCCAAAAGCCACTATACATCGCAAGCCTCATTAGGCCCAAATCTGCTTAATACTGGTCAGGGATATCGTATAGT
Organism: Deltaproteobacteria bacterium RIFCSPLOWO2_02_FULL_50_16; assembly: GCA_001798715.1. Classification (GTDB taxonomy): domain Bacteria; phylum UBA10199; class UBA10199; order 2-02-FULL-50-16; family 2-02-FULL-50-16; genus 2-02-FULL-50-16. Next base: position 6,274 of record MGSF01000072.1, read on the forward strand.
AATTAATGGCCTGACCTGTAACTCATTCAGCAGATCACTCCGGAGTTCCTCTATGGAAATTTTGACAGCCACTTACCTCCTCCCCATCGAAGGCGACCCCATCCCTCAGGGGGCCATCGTCATCGATGAAGATCATATCCTGGACCTTGGAGTACAATCCGACATCCTTCCTCGTTATTGCTCCGCCAAGGTAACGGACTATCCCCAGGCCGTCATCATGCCGGGACTCGTCAATGCCCATGCCCATCTTGACCGCTCCACGGCCCCTTCCATCCAACCGGACACATCCTATATCTCCTGGCTGGCCGAATGGATAAGGGTCCGAGAGGACATCTCTGCCGTCATGCGCCGTGAATCCATTTTAAACGGTCTGTACGAATCCCTTCACCATGGAACCACCTGTATCGGTGACATGGGAAATCATACGGGCGCCCTAGAACCTTTATTGCAATCCAAGATGCGTCTTAAAATTTTTCCGGAGTTTGTGGGATCAACAAGGGAAAATGCCCCGAGTCAATTTGAATCCACCCTCAAGATTCTGGATGACATTTCTAACAAAAACTCCAATCGTTTATCGGCCGGCGTCGCGCCTTATTCCTCCTATATGCTTTCCAAGGAAATGTTGTCCATCCTCGCCCGTCATGCGGCCTATCATCAGATCCCCCTCAAGATTCACATGGCCGAGTCTTTTACGGAAATGGAATTCTTTTACGAGGCCAAGGGGGAGATCACGGAAACCCTCTTTCCTTCCATGGGCTGGGAGGACGCCGAAATTCCCCTCTACAGAAATACCCCCCTTCAATACATCCATAAAATAGGGCTCATGAAAAACGCCCCCATTCTTGTCGGCTGCCTCCACCTCTCCAATCAAGATCTCGAATTGATCAAGAAGACCTCTTCGAAAATTGTCCATTGCCCCCGCAACAACGAATTTTTTCATCTGGGAACCCCCCCCTTGAAAAAATGGCTGGAGGCCGGAATCCCCATCGGCCTGGGAACGGAAGGGCGGGACGTTTCTTCTAGTCTCTCCCTGTGGGATGAAATGCGCTCGGTGGTAAAAACCCACGCCCACAACGGTCGCTCTCCCACCCCCCAAGAGATCCTCTCCATCGCCACATGGGGAGGGGCCCGCACCCTGGGCCTCGACCGAGAGATCGGCTCCCTGGCCAGGGGCAAGAAGGCAGATCTCATCGCTGTATCCCTGCCGGAGGGGACTGACACCCCGCAGATCTTTTCGTCACTCATCCAGGAGACCACCCAGGAAGACATAAAAACGGTGGTCGTGGATGGACAGACATTGCTATGAAAACCCTTGTCTCCGAAATTCAAAGCGGGTTTAAAAAATATTTCATTGCCGGTCTTGTCACCCTCATCCCGATTGCCGTCACCCTTTGGTTCTTGAAAACAGTCATCATTTGGGCCGATGGTTTTTTCAAGGTCTTCCTCCCCCCCCTCCTTTATCCGGAACGCCTCATCGGCCGTCACATCCCGGGGGTCGGCATCGTCGTCACGGTGACCTTTGTCTTTCTGATCGGGGTCCTGACACGACTCTACTTCGGAAAAAAGATCTTGAATTGGTGGGATCAGCTTTTTTCAAAGATCCCCTTGGGAAAGGGCATTTATAAAGGGGCCAAACAGTTTTTGGGAACCATCATCACGGCGGACAAGAAGGCCTTCAAACAGGTCGCCCTGATCCAATATCCCCGTGAGGGGATGTGGGCCTTCTGTTTTGTGACCTCAGAAGTGACGGGAGGTGTGCGAAAGGATCTCAAAGAAAAACACTATTATGTCTTCATGCCGACCACCCCCAATCCGACCTCGGGTTTTCTCCTCCTGGTCCCTGAAAAAAACCTCTTGATCGTCGATGTCCCCGTCGACGAGGCGATCCGCATCATCATCAGTGGGGGCGTTGTCACTGAAAGATCTTCAATGGCCTCCTAAGGAGGGCTCCTCGTGAGTGAAAAACTCATCACAAAAAACCGCAAGGCCTTGTTCAATTACGAGCTGCTGGAACATTTTGAGGCCGGATTGGTCCTCTCGGGGACCGAGGTCAAATCCCTCCGTTCTGGACGGGCCAATCTAGGGGACAGTTATGTCGTCCCCCGGGGAGAGGAGCTCTTTCTCGTTAATTGTCACATCAGTCCCTATGAACCCGCGAGTCGGATGAATCACGAGCCCCTGCGCTCCAGAAAATTACTCCTCCAAAGGGCCGAAATTAATAAGATTTTGGGACGCGTCCGGGAACGGGGCCTTGCCTTAATCCCCATTCGGTTATACTTTAAAGCCGGGCGGGCCAAGGTGGAAATCGCGCTCGCCAAGGGCAAGAAGCTCTTTGACAAACGCGAGGACCTGCGCAAAAAGGATCACAGGCGGGAGATGGAAAGGGCGTTGAAACGGAAGAAAAGGGATTGAGGCGGTAGTCCCCTAATTTAGAAATATAAAATACAAGGGTAGCCTCCCTGTCTGATTTTTTGGTCGATCCAAAAAATCAGACACGGGGGCAACCGAGATCCTTAGTGTAAAACTTATAATGATCGAGGTAGCCCCCATTTTTGAGTCGCCATACAGCGACTCAAAAATGGGGGTGAATTGGATTCGACGGAAGGCTGTGCACCGTCCTTTGACATGCCGAGGTGGCACCTCGTAAATCAGCTACTCAAAATAAACGACGCTTACGCGTTGCCTCTGGCAGCTTAAGTCTGCCACGTCTTTCATTCCTTCTCCTGCGGGGGGTGAAAGGCGACACTTAGCAGGATAGTCCTTACCCGGCGCCTCAACAGATAAGGGCGAACCCAATTGAGGCTACTCTATTGAAAATCCTGCCGTTGGGAGTTTTGATAGGGAAAATTTAAAACACACGGCAAAGCATGAACACAGAGGCGGGAATCCCTTTCGGACGGGGGTTCGACACCCCCCACCTCCACAAGACCGTAGATTTGCGGTGGCCTTGCGTCACCGCAAATCGTACGGGATTGGGTACCCGCAGCGAAGCGTAGGGTGCACAAAAACCCTTTTATCCTCTTCTGAGGGTAAAAGGGCTTTTTTGTTTGTGCGGGGGATGAGAACCCTATCTCCCCAGATCTACCTCTTAAAAGAACACAGAAAATCCAACTGGGGCAAATAGGTGATTTGTTCCGGCAATTCCGGTTTCACCACCAGACCATCGTTGATATTCGAGATAAGCACTGATGGCGACGTTTTGCCTAATTGGTACAACCACTCCGAACTTTGGTGCCGTAATGAACGAAGTTGACCGCGTAAGACGAAACATTGTAAAATTGAGACTGAAAAAGGGCTGGACCCAAGAAAGGCTTGCTTTCGAATCGGACGTCTCCAAGGCGGGACTTTGTGACATTGAGAGCGGCAAGAGAAACCCAACGGTCAAGACCCTTGAAAAACTGGCAACGGCCCTCGAGGTTTCCCTCTCAAAACTCGTTTCGTGACTTCCTCAATTGAATTGCGACGAAGTCGCACGTTCTGACCTTCCTCCCATCTCAAAATCAAACCTTAAAAACCCTGTTTAAAGATCCTGTGGCCTTGGAGTTTTTGGCCAACTCCTTGAAACTTCTCCCTTTTAGATCTGGCCTCTTTCTTGCTTGATCCCTTTAGATCTGGGTGATCTGGGGACAGTAGGGATTTCACACCCCAGATTTCGGATCAGACTTCAGAATCCAATCCGATCTTTGTCTTTTCGCGGAGGAGCCATCAATTGCCGGAGGGCCTCAAATAATGAGCGAATATGGACATCATGGGAAGTGACTTTCTTTTCTAATTGATCCAGTTTTTGAGTGAGTTTTTTGTGATGACTTAAAAATCCCCTCATCCTCACGAAGACCCGCATAATCTCGATATTTACTCGAACAGCTCTAGGACTATTAAGAACGCCAGAAAGCATGGCAACCCCTTCTTCTGTAAAAGCATAAGACAAATATCGCCGTCCTCCCCATAAACTTGAGGTGCCAATTTGGCACCTCAAGTTTGTAACTTCCTGATATTTCAATTGAAACATAAAATCTTCCGGGAATCGATCTCGATGTCGTTTCACAGCACGATTTAAGGTCTTAGTTTCAACTCCATAAAGGGTCGCAAGATCAACATCCAACATCACCTTCTCTCCCCGGATGATGAAGATTTTCTGCGCAATAGTGTCGGCCTTGATCATTTGAGTCATGCCGAAGATTCAAGCAAGAGCCGTGCCAGTAACCTTGTTTAAAGGGAAGAGAGACAACTCCTTAAAATCTCTTGTCAATCTTCAAGGTCACAATTGGTGGTTTTAAAACCCTCTCTTTTTCACCAACCAAAAATTGGACTTTTCTTCCCCTCCTGATGGACCTTCACTCCCAGTACCTGCTCTTAAAGAAGGACCTCGAATAGACATAACAAGGGTGAGGCACTTCACTATTGAACTCACGTATCAATCCGTGAACACCCGTGAACGGATTTTTCCATAACACATTGATTGACTGACACCCTTTTTCTACCTCTCCCCGATAAGCCCTCAAGATATCGGAGGAGCAAACGATGAAAAAAACAATTCTCTCCACACATTTTTTTGCCTTCGTCCTCGTGAGCCTTGCCGTCACCCTAGGATGCGGCCACAAGCAAGGGACAAAAGAGACCCCTCAACCGGAGGAAAACACGGTTACGGCGACATTGAGCCTTCCGATCTCGGCCTTGCCGAGTTCCCTCCAAGGAATGACGCTCGAAGTGGAGGCCTCCCTCCAATTAGAAGGGAGTTCAGATTCTCCCACCGTCACGGCCCTGACCCTGAACAACGACCAATACACGGCCCAAGTTACCCTCCCGGAGGGGGTCTATCTCGTCACGATTTCTATTTATCGATCGGATAGCTCCCAGACCTTTCGGATCAAACACATCCGCACGCTCCTGTATTCCATCACGACACGCATGCCCTTATCGGAGGCCTCAGCGGGCTCCTCGATATCTTTGGATATCGACGCCAGTGACTGGACCCCCTCGAAAGACGCCCCCGGCGGGACGGCCTCGCCCAATCCCACACCGGGAACGCCATCACCACAAACACCCCCGCCTCCCTTACAGCGCGATCAAGACAGGGACAGCGTCGTGGATGCCGAGGACAATTGTCCCTCCATCGCCAATCGCGATCAGGCGGACCTCGATCGGGATGGGCAAGGAGATGTCTGTGACGAAGATATCGACGGTGATACCCTTGCCAACGCGACCGATGGAACCCCCTTTTGTCATACGAATCTCACCTACAACGGAGACCTGATCGGCGGCCAGGAAGTCCTGAATAACCTCGTCCGTCCGGAGGGCGAGGATCCTTACTGTGCAATCAATGGTTTTCTCGTCCTCGATGAACGTTTCTCGGAGGTGCCCTTCACCCTCACAACACTAACAGGGCCTATCACCGAGATTCGTTATGCCACATTTTTGTCGATCGGCCAAAACAGCACCCTCGAAAGGATCGTCCTCCCGAACCTCCTGAGCCTCGACAAGCTCTGTGTTGCCGACAATCAGGTCCTGCGTTTTGTGGAATTCTCCGCCCTCACCCAAATCAATTGCCAGGAAGAACCAGCCATCCAGATGATCCTCACGGGCAATCCCCAATTGACGGAGGCCCGCTATCCCGCCCTAGAGACCTCAGGTTGCGAACTGTTCGTCAGAAACAATCCCTTATTGGCAACATTGGATCTGAGCTCGCTCCAAACGATTACCGGAATTTTTATACAAGAAGCCGGCCCCAACGGGAGCGATGAAGAGATCAGCATCGATTTCAGGGAAAACCCCAGCCTCGATCTCCGTCCCCTCTTTCCGGCCCTCGAGACGATCGCCGGTGGGGCCCATTTCCAGGAAGGGCTGGAGCCTAATAATACGAGGGCCACCGCCTTTGACATCACTCCCTTCACCAGGACTGGTGCCCCAATCTTTGGGTTGAGCCTCGCCAATGCCGCGGACACCGACTTTTACTCCTTTACCGTTGAGATCCCCTTTAATGGCGGTGTCTTTTACGGATTTCCCCAAGATGCGGTCGGTGATTTCGAGATCAGGATTCTGGACCAACAAGGACAGTCCCTTGGCACAGCAGTCCCCTTTGGTAACGAGGATGGTCTTGCCATCTTCGCCATCCTCTTTAATGAAGTGGGCAATGAACTGCCTGCCGGGACTTATTTCATCGAGGCCACAGGGGATCCCATCGAGTATGCCCTCTTCGTCATGCCGGAACTCGAGGACTTGGGTGAGTAGTGTTTAAAGAGGGTGCGAGCCCTCACCAGATCTTTTACGGCCAAAAAAGAAGCACAATCAAGAGACCGCCGATCGTCAAATTCATCCAGAGATGGGGAATAAAATAACTGTACCCCATAAGGGCCACTCCCAGGATCATGTGACGCCCGCTTTGTTGTTGACGGCCATAACGCCAGGAACCATATCCGGCCAATCCAAAAAAAATACCGCAAAAAATCATTGTTGGATCCAGTGTCATGAAGACAAGTATGCCATAAAGGATTCAAGAAAAATACATGGCAAAAATCAAAAAATCGATTAAAAGGACCCTGATGAGTCCTCTAATCATCCGGTCTTTAAAACATCGAAATTTCCGCCTCTTTTTTGGGGGCCAAACCATTTCACTGATCGGGACCTGGATGACCCAGGTCACCACAAGCTGGCTTGTCTACCGCTTGACTCACTCAGCCTTTTTACTGGGGCTTGTGGGATTTACAGGTCAGATCCCGGTCTTTCTCTTTTCTGCCTTTGCTGGCGTCTGGATCGACCGTCTCAATCTCCGTCGCATCCTTATGGTCACTCAAGTCCTGGCCATGGTCCAATCTTTGACCCTGGCCTTCCTGACATTGACAAATCGCATCACAGTTGTGGAAATCATTGCCCTGGGTTTCTTCCAGGGCCTTATTAATGTCTTTGACATGCCCACACGACAGGCCTTTGTCGTTCAAATGGTGGACAACAAACAAGACCTGGGCAACGCCATTGCCCTCAATTCTTTTATGGTCAATGTGGCCCGGCTCATTGGCCCCATGCTCGCCGGCATCATCATTGCAAAGATGGGTGAAGGCACCTGTTTCTTGATCGATGGTTTGAGCTATATCCCTGTCATCCTCTCACTCCTGCTCATGATCCTTCCCCTTCATCGTCCACTGATCCCTCCCCCCGGTATCTTTCATCAACTCAAAGAGGGGGCTCGGTATGCCTTTGGGTTTCTTCCCATTCGAAATGTCCTCTTTCTCATGGCCTTGTTGAGTCTCACGGGGATGTCTCTCAATGTCTTAATGCCCATTTTTGCAGTGCAAATCTTTAACGGCGACTCCCACATTTTGGGTTTTCTCTTGAGCGCCTCGGGGATCGGGGCCTTGGTCGGGGCCATTGTCCTTGCCTCCAAGAAAACGGTCCTGGGCCTGACCCGCATCATGGTGATGACCGGATGTCTCCTTGGAGTGGGAATGATCTTATTTTCATTTTCAAGAAATTTTTGGCTTTCGCTCTTCTCTTTAGGAATCACAGGCCTGTGCCTCATCATGATCATCGCCTCGATCAACACCTTTCTGCAAACCATTGTTGAGGATAACAAACGAGGCCGCCTGATGAGCCTCTTTACCATTGCCTTTATCGGAATGGCCCCCTTTGGCAGCCTCCTGGCCGGAGGGCTGGCGAAATATCTCGGAGCCCCTTACACATTACTCATCAACGGCTCCTGCTGTATTTTGGGGACCCTCATTTTTTCAAGAAGCCTTCCTTCCCTAAGAAGACTCGTGAAACCGATCTATATTGAAAAAGGGATTCTCTAAAAAAGCCCGGTCAATGACCCGAACCGGTCGCACATTGCGACCGGTTATTG
>MGSF01000073.1:0-784 GCA_001798715.1 Deltaproteobacteria bacterium RIFCSPLOWO2_02_FULL_50_16
TGGCCCAAGGATGGCGGGGCCTACATCACACCCCCCCAGGTTTATTCTGAACACCCTCAAAAACCGGGCCTGCGCCACTCCAATCTCGGGATGTATCGGGTCCAAATCTCGGGAAACGAGTATAAACCGAACGAAGAAATTGGGCTCCATTACCAAACCCACCGGGGGATCGGGATCCATCATGCCGAGGCGATCCGTCTCAAAAAAACCTTAAGAGTGAATGTCTTTGTCGGCGGGGCCCCGGCGATGACACTGGCCGCCATCATGCCGCTCCCCGAAGACATTCCCGAGATATTTTTTGCCGGTGTCCTGGGAGGACGGCGCGTCCCGATGATCGACCGAAAAGATTCGCCGCCAATCTATGCCGAGGCCGATTTTTGCATCACGGGGACGATGGACTCGGAAAGACTCCTCCCCGAAGGCCCCTTTGGCGATCATCTGGGTTACTACAGCCTCCGTCATCCCTTTCCCGTCATGAAGGTAGAAAACGTCTTTCACCGTCCCGGTGCCGTCTGGCCCTTTACAACAGTGGGGCGGCCTCCTCAAGAAGATACCGTCTTTGGCGCCTTCATCCATGAAATCACCGCCCCCGTGATTCCAACCCTCCTCCCCGGTGTCAAAAAGATCCATGCCGTTGACGCCGCCGGGGTTCACCCCCTTCTCTTGGCGATCGGAAGTGAGCGTTACACCCCCTATGCCAAACCGAAACACGCCCAAGAACTCCTGACCCAGGCCCACGCCCTCCTCGGACAGGGACAACTCTCGTTATCAAAATACATCGTGA
>MGSF01000073.1:809-20053 GCA_001798715.1 Deltaproteobacteria bacterium RIFCSPLOWO2_02_FULL_50_16
GATCTGTGACGAGGCCGACAATCCCCATCTGGATATCCATGACATCCCTCAATTTTTCAAACACGTCTTGGAACGCGTCCTGTGGGAGCGCGATCTCCACTTTCAAACACATACGACCATCGACACGCTGGATTATTCGGGGACCCGTCTCCATCAGGGATCCAAGCTCGTCATCACCGCCACGGGATCGCGACGGCGAGGGCTCGCCACTCAACTTCCCAACGATGTCCAGTGGCCTGAGGGGTTTCACAATCCCCGGATGGGACTCCCCGGCATCCTTGTGATCCAGGGGCCCCCTTTTTCCAGCAAAGAGGAAGAAGGTCCGCGCCTCAAAAAATTTTGCGACATCCTCAAACCCCCGACGGGACAACTCTCATCCTGTCCCCTCATTATCATTGTCGATGACAGTGAGGAGGCGACACGGACCTTGAATAATTTATTATGGATCCCCTTTACCCGCTCCAACCCGGCGAGTGACATTTATGGTATCGACGATTTTACCGAAGACAAGCACTGGGGGTGCCGTGGCCCCCTCGTCATCGATGCCCGGATCAAGCCCCACCACGCCCCCATCCTTGAAGAGGACCCTCAAGTCGTCAAAAGGATCGAGGCCCTTGGGACTCGTGGCCAACCGCTGCACGGGATAATCTGAATCATGACAAAGATCTCGTTTTATCTTTGTAAAGAAGCTATTCAATAAGCTCCTTGACGATCGATTTATTATCATATATGATAATAGTATGGAAATTTCCTCATTATCGGGGCACATTAGGAAGCTCCGGAAGAAATCTGGGCTTTCTCTTTCGGAGTTGGCAAAACGTGCCAACACCTCTGTTCCGGCACTTTGCCGGTATGAGACTGGCTGGGAACGTTTTGAGTTCTATACGCTGGACAAGATCGCCTCGGCCCTTGGGTTCAGTCTTCATATAAGCTTCAAATCACTCGACCCTGCCTCCTTCTCCAAGAATCCTTCTGACGTCATTAAAAAGATCAAGCGACTATTTTGGGATCACAGATTAAAAAAAAGCGATCTTGGGAAATATCCTGTATGGATTACCGAGCGCGTTATAGAATACGGTAACCTCGATGACGTGCGAATACTCACGAATTATTTTGGCAAAAAGGTCTTTCTAGGCCATGTGTCAAACTGCAGATTTAACTCATCCAAGACCAAGGTGTTTTGGGAGGCTATTTTGGAAAAAGAGGGTATAGAATGCACAAAAAGGCCCTTCCGAAGGGAAGCGAAAAACTACTGATGAGGTTTGAGAAAAAATCGTCATTTGAACTCGCAGGATGGGTGTTGGCTGGTGGGACCGGCCTCGCGCTGCAGATCGGCCATCGAGTATCGGAGGACTTTGATTTCTTCCGCACAGACAAATACCAAATAAAGAGACTTCATGAAACCGTAAAAGAGATCGGCACCTATGAAACCCTTCAGGAGGATGATAAAACACTTACTGTCATGGTTTCGGGAATTAAGACGTCGTTTTTTTGTGTCCCGGATCCTTTTATCTTCAAGACAATCCCGTATAGATTCTTTTCCATTGCCGATATTCGCGATATAGCTCTGATGAAACTTATTGCCATATCCGGGCGCGGGAGTAAAAAGGATTTTATTGACTTGTATGCAATCCTCCGCAAGAAGATCACCCTGCAAGAACTTGTAGGCTTAGTGCCCCGGAAATACGGCAGCGGTAGGGCCAATATCTATCACATCTTAAAAAGCCTTACATATTTTGACGATGCAGAGAAGGAACCGGTCCCCCGTATGCTGGAGCCGTTCAACTGGAATGAGTGCAGGAATTTCTTCATAAGACAATCTCACCGTATGATTCTTATGGTCTGACCATCCGCCCCCCTGTTCCTCGCTTGATCTTGATTTCCTACTCTGCTAGGTTTGACTGATGCACCCAAAGACGCTTTTTGACAAGGTCTGGAACCGACATGTCGTCACCACGCTCCCCCATGGGGCCGACCTCCTTTATATTGATCGCCATCTGGTCCATGAAGTCACCTCCCCCCAGGCCTTTGAGGGACTTCGTCTCAACCACCGAAGGGTTCGTCGTCCGGATCTGACCTTTGCCACCATGGATCACAATGTCCCCACTGTGGACCGCCATAAGATTGATGACCCTATTTCCAAGGCCCAAATCGAGACCTTAGAAAAAAACTGCAAGGAATTTGGAGTTTCATTATTTGGACTGGATTCTCAAAATATCGGGATTGTCCATGTCATCGGACCCGAACTCGGTCTGACACTCCCGGGGACCACGATCGTCTGCGGCGACAGCCACACAGCCACCCATGGGGCCTTGGGGGCCCTGGCCTTCGGCATCGGCACCTCCGAGGTCGAACATGTCCTCGCCACCCAGTGCCTCGTCCAAGACCGGCCCAAGACCTTTAGGGTCGATTTTTCGGGGAGGCCCCAACGGCACGTCACCGCCAAGGACTTTATTTTAAAATTCATCGGCGAGATCGGGACGGCCGGAGGGACGGGGTATGTCTTTGAATTTGTTGGAGACGCCGTCCGTGCCCTCAGCATGGAGTCGCGGATGACCCTTTGTAACATGGCCATCGAAGCCGGTGCCCGGGCCGGAATGATCGCCCCCGATGAAATAACCTTCAATTATATCTCCCTCGGGGATCGCCCCTATGCCCCCAAGGGATTGGACCTGGAAAAGGCGATGGCCTCCTGGAAGACCTTGGCCACAGAGGAAGGCGCTCATTTTCATCACGAATACGGCATCGATGTCTCCTCCCTAGCCCCCCAGGTCACCTGGGGCACCAATCCGGCCATGGTGACGGATGTCTCTGGAATCGTCCCCGACCCCAAAAATGTAAAAATGGTGCCTCCCCCTGATGCCCAAAAGGCACTGGAATACATGGGTCTCAAGCCCGGGACCCGGATCACCGAGATCCCTATTGATGTCGTCTTCATTGGGAGTTGTACCAATGGCCGCATTGAGGATCTGAGGGCCGCAGTCCACGTCATGAAGGGACACAAGGTGTCTCCCAGGGTTCAAACACTGATTGTCCCGGGGAGCGACGCCGTCCGTCGACAGGCCGAGGCCGAGGGTCTTGACAGGGTTTTCAAAGAGGCGGGGGCCGAATGGCGCCTGCCCGGTTGCAGTATGTGTCTCGCCATGAATCCCGACAAACTCAAACCAGGGCAACGCTGCGCCTCTACCTCCAACCGCAATTTCGAGGGGCGTCAGGGCAAGGGGGGACGAACACACCTGGTCAGCCCCGAAATGGCGGCCGCCGCGGCCATCGAGGGGCATTTTGTGGATATTAGAAAATGGCAACAATGATGAGGATGTATGAAACCTTTTAAGACATTTACGGGAAAGATCGCCGTCATTGATCGCGGCAACATCGACACCGATCAGATCATCTCCAAGGAACACCTCAAATCCATCCAACGTACGGGATTTGGGGAACACCTCTTTTCAGACTGGCGGTATTTGGACAATGGAAGGCCCAATCCCGATTTTGAACTCAACAAGCCCCAATTTAAAGAGGCGTCGATCCTGGTGGCCGGCAATAATTTTGGTTGCGGCTCTTCTCGTGAACACGCCGTCTGGGCTATTGATCAATATGGGTTTAAGACCGTGATCGCCCCAAAAAAGGGGGAGATCCCCGCCTTTGCCGATATCTTTTTCAACAACAGCGGCAAAAACGGCCTCCTCCTCATTGAACTGGGCGAAAGGGATGTCCAAGAGATCATGAAGGCGGTGGCCCAAGAGGAGGGGTTGACGGCCACGATCGACCTCGACCACCAAAAGATCACCCTCCACCCAGGCGCTGGCGTCCAAGTGTATGATTTTTCTATTGATCCTGCCTTAAAAGAACGCCTTATGAAAGGCCTCGATGATATTGGGCAAACAGAACAATACCTAAAGATCATTGAACAGTTCGAGGCCCATCATGCCACCCAGTTCCCCACTTAGAGGGGTTATCCACTCCCTCCTCTCCCCATCCCGTTCGCAGCATCCTCGCAGAGCTCGGATACCCTGAAGCCCCAGAGGGGCGATGGGAGCTCACGGGACCTGAGGCATCAGCACCTTCGCAGAGCTCAGGTGTGATTGATGCACCAGAGACGCGTGACAAGGCGCTGATCCGTGGGGAGAAGGAAATAAGGTAACCCCGCGGCAAGAGATCTGTGTTGGTCCAAGACTCTAAAATAGGGGCTTGGATGGTGCGTCATAAGGTGCGTCATAATTTTCGCGAAAATTCATAGACATCAACAAAGGAATTTGCTACGAGCCCTAGGTTGTGTTCGAACCATTCATCCCTACATTCTATTTAGGTATCGGCGGCCTGGGTCCTTGGGAACTCGGCATCATTCTTGTCATCGTCATCGTCGTTTTTGGGGCGGGGCGTCTCCCAGCCATTGGTTCTTCGATAGGTCAGGCCCTTAAAAATTTCAAAAAATCAATCCAGGATAAAAGCGGCGATAAAGATAAACTCGACAATAACCACAACTCACAAAATCCAAACAACTCGAAAGATTCCTAACATGGCCAATGCCTTTGACATCAGCTTGCTTTTGCGCTTTTTGCCTTTATTGTCCCAAGCCAAGGGACATTTTCTCTTGGCCGGCCGTGAGGCCCTCTTGGGATTCGACAAAATACTCGAAATAACCCTTGAGCAAGTCTCCACCACCTCGCCAGGCCCCCTTCAAACCCTTCAACCCATTGCCCACAACCTTAAAGACTTTATCAAGATCCTTTTGAAGGAATTGCCGGAGTCCCCTGAGACCAGGGGTCCTGGATTTGAGGAGATGAAACATGCGGTTTTTGATGCCATCCTCGATGTCTTGCGAGAGGAGATCGTCCTGACGACGACGATGGAAGATTCGGACAAAAAACGTCACAAATTGGAGGCCTTAAGGGCGATTGAAAGGGTCCTCATGAGAGAACGCGGGGATGGAGGCGAAGAGGGGGCGGTGGATGAGGCAACCTCCATGACAAAGATGCGCACCACTCACAGGGTCACAAAGTTGCGGAGTATTCAGGGGAGACGATTATGACAAATCCAGAAAAACCACGGGTGATCAAACGCTATCAAAACAGAAAACTCTATGACACCAAGGCCAGTCGCTATGTCACCCTCGACGATATTGCAAAACTGATCCAATCCGGGGAGGATATCAGCATCATCGACAACAGCACTCGTGAAGACCTGACGGCCGTAACCCTGACCCAGATCATCTTTGAACAGGAAAAGAAAAAGAAGAGCCTTCTTCCCCTCTCCGAACTTAAAAACATCATTCATAGCGGAGGTGAATCCCTCGTTGACTTCTTTCAAAAATCGATCGAACCCGCCGTGTCTTCCATTTCCCATGCCCGTAATGAGGCCGAAAGGTATATCGACAAGATCCTGAAAAAAGGTGATGATTCTATTGACGAAGTACGCTCTTTTATTGATGAAAAGGTCAAACCTACGTTCGAAAATGTCTCCTCTCTTCCCTCCGTGCATGCCGAAATGCGGGGATTGCGCAAAAAAATCGAGCAGCTTGAAAAAAAGCTCAAGAAATACGAAAAAATCTGATGGGCGTTTGGTTGCTCTCCCTCTCTAAGTCTGCTAAGAGTCCAGTAGGACCATGAAATCTGATTTGTTTCTTAAGAAAAAATTGCTTGTCATCACAGGCAAGGGCGGGGTCGGAAAATCGACGATCGCCGCCTCTTTGGGTCTCTTGGCCGCCTCCCAAGGACGAAAGACCTTGATTGCCGAAATCAATACCCAGGGCCAAATGGCCGGTTTTTTCAACAAGCCCCCCCTTAAATATTCGCCCAGCCTTTTGGCCCCCAATCTTTACGGCATCAACATCTTCCCGAAAAAATCATTTGAGGAATACGTGCTCCTGCAAATCAGGTTTCGAAAATTATATAGCCTCGTCTTCGAAAACAGGTTTGTGAGTTATTTTATAGAAGCCACACCGGGATTGGCCGAACTCATGAGTATCGGTAAAATTTATGCCCTCATCAAGGATTATGACCTTGTGATCCTCGATGCCCCCGCCACCGGTCACGGTTTTTCGCTCCTTCAGGTCCCGTCTGTTGTGGCCGGGGCCGTCCGTGTGGGCCCCTTGAAATCGGAATCTGAAAAAATCGAATCCTTGCTAAAAGACGCCGAAAAAACCACGTTAATCGCCGTGAGTCTCCCCGAAGAGATGCCCGTCAACGAAACCTGCGAGATGGCACAAAAAACAAAATCTCAGTTGGGGCTGTCCATAGAGGCCGTGATCATCAATCAGGTCTTCCCCGAACCCATGCCCCCCAGAGAGATTGCTCTTTTTCAGCGCTCAAAAAAACAGCTGGAGAGCGATCCCGACCTCCGTCCGCTCGCCACATGCATGGAGGCCTATCTCAATCGCTACTTCCTGCAACAAGATCATATTCAAACGCTGGTCACCACTTTCGGAGAGAAGAGGTGTCTCAAGATCCCTTATCAATTTAATGACCAACTGAAAAAAGGAGATGTTGAGAGAATCAGCGCCCTCCTCCATTCACAATTGGAGGCAATGGATTAATGAACCCGATTTTGGATAAATTATTGCCTCGGAAAAAGATCCTCATCACTTGTGGCAGTGGAGGGGTGGGAAAGACGACCATTGCCGCCGCCCTGGCTGTTCAGGCCGCTATGGAGGGAAAAAAGGCGATCGTCCTGACCATCGATCCCGCCAAACGCCTCGCCAATTCCCTGGGTCTCGATCAACTGGCCGACGAACCTCAAGAGATCAAGGCAGACATGTTTCCTCAAAAACCCCCAGGATCTCTATCCGCCATGATGGTGGACACGAAGCGGACCTTTGACCGCGTTGTCATCAAGTATTCGCACTCTCCTGATGCCAGCCGAACAATCCTCAACAACCGCCTGTATCAATACATGTCCAATATGCTCGCCGGCTCCCAGGAATACATGGCGATGGAAAAACTTTATGAAATCGCCCATGACTACGACTACGATCTCATCGTTCTCGACACTCCTCCCACCCGTCACGCCCTGGATTTCATCGAGGCCCCCAAAAAAATGATCAATATTATTTCTGACAGCATCCTCAAGTGGTTTTTGTCGCCTACCCTCTTCGCCAGCAAGGCGGGAATCAATATTCTCCGCCGCGGCAGCGAAAAAATCCTCTCCGTCTTTGACCGTCTTGCCGGATTTAAATTCCTCCATGAGCTCTCCGAGATGCTGCTCCTCATGTCTGAATTGCTGGGTGGGTTTCAAAACAGGGCCCAAGAGGTCTACAAACTGCTAAGACAGGAAGATGTTGGTTTTCTTCTTGTCACAACGCCTCAAAAAACAGCCCTTGAGGATGCCTTCTTTTTTTACAAAAAAATCCAGGATGAGGGATTGCCCTTCGCGGGGTTCATCATCAACCGCGTCCATCCCAACTTTCTTACGTCCAAAGATCCCTATGGAAACATCAAAAAGAAGTTTCCCAAGGAATTGGCCTCGATTGAAACCCCTTTACTTCAAACCCTGGATCTCTTTCAAAAAATGAACGCCCTCGATCAGCGGATGATTCAGAATCTGAAAAAGGAGACCCTTCTGTCCCGCAAAGGCCCCCAAAAGATCTTCTACAAAGAGATCCCCTTCTTCTCTTCGGATATCCATGATATTCGGGGATTGATCGATCTTAACCAGTGGTTGGCAAATCCTGTTCAATGAAATGACGGATGGTGTGGCGGTGTTCTTGTTCAAGATCCAAAAACCGGATCCCCATTCCTATAATGACTTCCACGTTTTTTCGGACAGGAGTGATTTCTGGTGGTTGTGCCTGTCTCACAATTTCACCTGTCGTCCGGATGAGCTGTTGATTGGGCAAACGAAAGGAGAGAAAAATCTTTGTCCCCATTTTTAAGGGGACATCATGTTCGAAAAATATTCCCCCCTCGCTGATATCTGTGGAATAAAAATAAATAAAGCCCTCTCCTTTTTCATCTTCGAAGACAATTTTGGTCCTCAGTGTCTTTCGTGGAAAGACCCTGCGTTCTTCTCCTGATGTCTTATTTTTTGCCACGCCTTTGGGCTCCTTGTCTTTGTATAACTTTTTTTGTTTTTTTCCTCTGAATCTGAGCCATCTGATTCACAAGCAAAATCAAATCATAGGGATAAAAGGGTTTGGGAACTACTGTCAAGCTCTTCATCGCCGCATATTCTTCCTTGAGATCCGCCCGATCCGCACTGCACAAGAGTAAGGTCGGAACACGCCCCCTTTGAAAAGAGGCCCCACGGGCAATGGCATTGCTATTGAGGATTAAGACATCGGGCTTTTCATGGGTTTTTAATCTGTTCAATTTTTCAATGGATTCAGCATATTGGAGGGCATATCCCTCCGAATAACCAAAGAGAAGGGTATACATATTGCGGGCCAATGCCGACTGGTCAATGATCAGCAGGTGAAGTTTTCGACGACGGGGCATGCATCCCTCCAAAAAAGTGACCTATTTCTCCCCAGACGATGGGGCCAAGATTAGCCCAAAGCCCCTCCAAACTCAAGACCCTAATCAGGGCCCCCCATGAGAAAACGGGGAGGGAATGATGGAAAAAATCCGGGTTATGGAAAAATGAAAAATCAATTTGACAAAGCCCAAAAAATCAAATAGATTCATGTATCTGTAAGATTGTTCGATGTTATTTGGGGGAAGTAGCGGCATTTTTTATAACAAAAATTTCAGAGGTCTTTTAACTTTTTCTTTATAAAATTTAAGGAGGTTGTGAAATGAAGTGCGTTAAATTTATATCACTGCTGGCTATGTCAGTCGTCCTGGCAGCCAGTCTCATGATCGTAGGGTGCGGCCAAAAAAGATCGGCAAAATCAGGCGCCGATACGGGTGGCAAGCGGATTGATTCCTTGCAAACCATTTATTTTGACTTTGACAAGTCGGATATTCGCGGCGACCAGAAAGATACCTTACAAGGCAATTCTCAATGGCTCTCGCAAAATAGCAAGACAAGGGTCACGATTGAAGGAAATTGCGATGAACGAGGCTCCGAAGAATATAATATCGCCCTCGGACAGCGTCGCGCCAACAGCGTGCGTAACTATCTCGTCTCCTCTGGCGTTGCCGCTGATCGTTTGAGCACCGTCAGCTACGGGGAAGAGAAGCCTACCTGCACGGATTCCAGTGAATCCTGCTGGGCTAAAAACCGTCGCGGTGAATTTACGAAGAAATAGGTTTTTGATACCTTAATCTCATAAAAACCACAGGGAATCGTTCATAATTCTCTGTGGTTTTTTTTCGTCAAAAAATTTTATTGCCAAACAAGGCTTTCCTCCCATAGTGTAGGGGCGATATGAAATCCCCGCTGATCATTGTATTTCTTATACTCCTTACTTGGCCCCAGGTTTCTTGGGCTGATCGAACGGACCTCCTTGAAAACGATCTGAAAGAACTCAAAACCACAAGTGCTACCAATAATAAGCGGCTCGCTGATGCCCTTGTTGATTTTGAGCAAATGAGACTCGAAATGTCCTCTCTCCGCGGCAAGTTTGAAGAAAACCAGCACTTTCAGGAAGAAGACGCCAAAAAGATACAAAAACACCTTGATGATATTGATAATCGACTTTCCGGTTTGGAAGAACGTCTCAATCTCTTCATGGATCAGATGCGGGATTGGACTCTCAATTCACCCGCTCAGGCCAAAAATGGGGATGCCATGAGATTGGACTATCAAAAGGCCTTTTCCGAAATGAGCTTGGGCAATTTTGATTCCGCCATTCAGCTCTTCAATAAGTTTCTGGTGAAATACAAAGCCTCCGCCTTAAGCGACAATGCCCAATATTGGAAGGCGGAATGTTTTTATGCCCTTAAGGATTATCAAAATTCCATCCTGGAATTCCAAAAAGTTGTTCAGAATTATCCGCAAAGTAGTAAGGTGTCCGATGCTATTTTGAAACAGGGTTTTTCTTTTTATGCCTTAAAAAGTTATGTGGAAGCCAAGGCCTTTCTTCAAAAAGTTCTTTCTCAGTTTCCAAAAAGTGAAAATGCCATAAAGGCCAAGGAAAAACTTGCCGCCATTGATGCCCTGCTGCTTCCCGCTACTTCTGAACCTCAGGCCAGTGCTACAGAGACTCCTGAAAAACCCCGTCCTCTCCCCTCAAAAATAGAATAAGGATATGCCCCCTGTCATCAAAACGGAAGATCTCTCAAAATCCTTCGGCAAAACCGAGGCCCTCCATCATCTTACTTTTGAAATACAAAAGGGCGAGATTGTGGGCCTTCTGGGTCCCAATGGTGCCGGAAAAACGACGACGATGCGACTGATAACGGGTTACTTAAAACCTTCAAGCGGGCGCATCTGGATTGAGGGGGAAGATATGGCACAGGCCCCCATGGCCTTTAAAGGAAAAATCGGTTATCTCCCCGAAAACTCCCCTTTATATAATGATCTGACAGTGCATGCCTCCCTTCAATTTGCCGCGGCCATTCACCTTATTCCAAAAAATGAACGAAAAGAAGCCATCCGAGCCGTCATGGAAAAAACCAGAATCGCCGATGTGGCCCATCGCCTCGTGGGCCATCTATCCCGCGGTTATCGGCAGCGTGTGGGTCTGGCCCAGGCCCTGATTCACAATCCTTCCCTCCTCATTTTGGACGAACCGACGATGGGCCTGGATCCAAAACAAATCATTGAAATCCGTGAATTGATTAGCTCTTTGGGAGGGACCTCTACCGTCATTTTAAGCTCTCACATCATGCAAGAGGTTCATGCCCTTTGTCATCGTCTCATCATTATCCACAAAGGTCGTATGGTGGGAGATGAGACCCCAAAAGGAGACGTTAAAAACTTGGAAGAGATGTTCTTGAGGTTAACCGACTCGTAAGGAGGGTGGTGGAAAATATGTTGGCCATCATTCAAAAAGATTTGAAGATTTTTTTCGCTGCGCCCTCGGCCTGGGTGATCATTGCCGGCTTTCTTTTTTTAAACGGACTTTCATTTGCCGCACAGCTGACAGACATCAACCCACAAGCCCTTCCCGAGGCCTCCATGCGGGGCATGATGTATTTTACCTCGATCATTCTTTTGTTCATCAGTCCATTTTTGACCATGAGGAGCCTGGCCGAAGAGGTGCGGACCGGCACAATGGAGTGGATCCGCACGGCCCCCCTCTCCAACATGACCCTTGTCATCGCCAAGTATCTTGCCCTGTTGATTATTTATCTCATCTTTCTTCTAGCCATGATTGAATTCCCCCTGATCCTTATTATCTTCGGCAAGCCCGACATCTTGCCCCTTCTTTCCTCTTTTTTTGGCCTTTTTTTACTCGGGTCCAGTTTCATTGCGATCGGATTATGGGCCTCCTCACTCACGCAAAATCAAATGGTGGCCGCCATCATCGCCTTCATCCTCCTCTTGGTCCTCTGGTTTCTGGGTGACATCGGTCATAATATCGGGGAAAAAATCTCGATTATCGCCCACATCCATAGTTTTGGCCTCGGCATTTTAGATCTCTCCGACGTATTTTATTATGTGGGGGTGAGTTGTCTTTTTGTTTTACTGACCTGGTTGCGATTGGAGAATCAGTGTTGATTTTAAGATTAAAAAAATATTTATCGGTCCTGGGGGCGATACTCCTTCTCACTGTTGGATTCTTACTCATCCACCGACAACTTTGGCGCTTTGACTTGACCCAATATAAGGAGTTTAGTCTTTCCGACCAAACACTAAAAATCCTGGCCCATCTAGAAACCCCCATCACGATCAGTGCCTATTTTCGCTGGAGTGATGAACCTGACGGCATTTTTATCCGCCGCAAGGTTCAGGACGTCCTCTTCGAATATGCCCGTCGTTCCCCAAAAATCACCTTTGAAATGATCAACCCCGATGCCGCCGTCGATAAGGTCATGAAGGAGGGAATCTCATCCGACGGAGTGATTCTTTTTCAAACCGCCCCCGAGGACAACAGTGATATTCAAAAAAAGATTGTTCATCAAACGGATCTCTTTGACTTTGACCTGTCCCTTCCCAACGTGCCCCCCCGCTTTATTGGAGAAAATCTTTTTACCAATGCCCTCCTCTCCATTACAGAAATCGAACAAAAAAAAATCTGTTTCACAACAGGCCATGATGAAAAAGATCCAAAAAACACGTCTTCCGACGGCATGAGTCGTCTGGCCCGGATGCTCGAACAGGAAAATTATCAAACAGTTTTCCTGTCCGGCATCCTAAAAAAATCCCTTCCTGATTCATGTCACTTGGTCGTCATTGCCGGACCTCAAAGGCCCTTTTCCCCGCAGGAAGACACGATCCTGCTCCACTATGTAAAATCAAATCGGGCCCTCCTTGTTTTGTCCGAAATCCCCCTGGACCTCCGTCAAACGTTCAACTATCTTCAGCTGTCCTTGGCCGATGATACGGTGATGGATCCGGAACGTCACTTTCTCGTCGGTGATCAGTACCCCTCCCCCCTCCTTGAAGAACATCCCATCACATCCTCTCTCATTAAAAAGGAATTTCACCCCATCTTTTATCTGGCCCAGAGCCTTTTCCTCCAAAATTCTGAAAAGACTTTTATCAAAACGACGCCCCTTTTAAAAACCTCGTCCACGGCATGGGGTGAGACCTCGTCGGAGGATCACAAGGGACCCCTGATACTGGGGGCCACCGTAGAAGAAACAGCCCCTGTCGCTGTTGTCTTTGGGGACTCTGACTTTATTGCCAATGGGCTCTTCAACATCCCAGGAAACCCGGATCTCTTTTTAAACAGTGTCGCGTGGCTCCTGCAGGAGAAAAACAAGATTTCCATCCGTCCCCAGCCCACACACTTCAGGGAACTTATCCTCAGTCAGACTCAAAGCCGTATCGTCTATTATGCCGTCCAGTTTGCCTATCCCCTGCTTTTTTTAACGGCGGCCTTCTTTATATGGTATCGCAGACGATCTCTGTGAGGAACGCCTATTTTAGTCTTTTTAATTCCTCTTCCACAATAGCCGGAAGGGCCTTGGGATGGGTCCAAAAACCGACATGTCGTCCATTAAGGTAAAGGGCCGGCGTCCCCTGGATATCCAGCTGACCCGCTATCTCTATATCTTCGGCGAGTCTTGCAGCGATTTCATCGGAGGCGAGACACTGGCTGAATTCCTCCTCGCTAAAATCGAGTTTTTTGGCCAAACGAAGAAGTGTTTTGCGGGATAATTTGTTTTGATTTTCAAAAACAAGGTCGTGATACTCCCAAAATTTTCCCTTCTTTTCGGCGCAGAGGGCCGCCTTGGCCGCCAAACAGGCCTGTCCATGCATGGATCTTTGTATCTTTGGATTACAACTCATATCCAGGGGATAGTTGACGTAGGTAATCTTGACATCATTCCGATAGGATCCCAGATAAGGCATCAGGCTAAAGGCGGCCCGCCTACAAAACGGACACTGAAAATCACTAAAATCAATAATGTGAATCTTGGCCTGGGGATTTCCTTTGGTCGGCTGGCGGGTTAGATTGATTTCTTGAACGGGTTGCTCAAAAAACTTTCCTAGAAACATCTGTTTGTTGAACGGCGGTGTCCGGGCATGAATATCCTTATTGAGGCCCTGAAAAAAGAAAAAGCCGACAACCCCCATGAGAATCATTCCAACAAAATATCGAAGAAAATGGGGGTGATCTTCAGCCGGTCTTGATTTATTAAAAATGTCCCTCACATAACCCGCAACAAATGAAGGGGCCTTTAAGGGATTGAGTTTTAACCCCACCAACACCACCACCAGAAAACCGAGATTGACCCCATAGGTCACAGCGCAAAAGATGCAGAGCGATGCCAATACATAGATAGAAATATAGGCGAAATAGGCCGAATACAATAACGATGCCAATGATGGAAAAAAAAGAAAACGAAAAATGGGGCGTCGCGCCTGCGGGACAAATAGGGCCCAAAGACTTATGATCCCGAAAAAAAGATAAAACAACACTCCCACCTCCGCCGTGAGCATCCGCCCTATCTTGGAATAAGAGGACATTAATGGGACGTCACAATCGACAAAGGAGGAAAGTGTGCAAAAACTCTTTCCCATAAAACCCTGTTTAAAGATCTGATAATGATGGTGGGTGAGATAGAGGCAGGCCCCCATCCCCACCAGGGACAACAACAATAATGCGAGAGTTGATTTTTTCATAAACTCCTCCCCACGGCCTCAGCGACCGGGCGAATTTTATTCATTAAGATCTGAAAATTTTCAAAGGTTAAGGATTGTCCCCCGTCGGACCAGGCCTCCTCGGGTTTGGGATGGACCTCTATCATGAGACCATCCGCCCCTGCCGCCACACTGGCCAAGGCCATCGGTGTCACATATTTCCATACACCGGTCCCATGGGAGGGATCAACCACAATGGGGAGATGCGTCTGCTCCTTTAATACAGGAACAGAATTCAGGTCCAGGGTGTTGCGCGTCGCTGTCTCGAAGGTTCGGATCCCGCGCTCACAGAGGATCACATGGGGATTGCCTCCACTCAAAATATATTCAGAGGCCAGAAGAAATTCCTTGATAAAGGTCGCCATCCCTCGTTTGAGAAAGACCGGTTTCCTGACTTTCCCCAGTTCCTTTAATAAGGAATAATTTTGGATATTCCGCGCCCCGACCTGAAAAATATCGGTATACCTTCCTACCAAATCCACCTCTCGCGGATTGGTCACCTCTGTAATGATGGGGAGTCCCGTTTCCTTGCGGGCCTTGGCCAAGATCTTTAATCCCTTTTCCTCCAGCCCCTGAAAATCATAGGGTGACGTGCGCGGTTTATAGGCCCCACCCCGAAGGACATGGGCCCCCGCTTTTTTTACGGCCCTTGCCGTGGCCAAGACCTGCTTTTCAGACTCCACGGAGCAGGGCCCCGCCATGATACATAATTTGGGTCCGCCGATCTCGACGCCGGGGGCAATGTGAATGATGGATTTTTCCTTCTTTACCTCACGACTAGCCAACTTATAAGGTTTTGAAATGGGGACAACGGATTCTACACCTTCAAAACCCTGCAGATCGAGGATGTCCGATTTTCTTTTTTCATGCCCAATCGCGGCAATCACCTTGCGTTCCTCACCATAAAGAACATGGGGCTGAAAGCCCAGGGCTTTGACACGCCTCGTAATGGCGTTCACCTGTTTTTCGGTGGCATCCATTCGCATTACGACGATCACGAGATCCCCTTTCCCTCTTGCCCCTAAAAAATCGCCATGTTAGGTTACCTTATTATGAGACTAAAGAAAAGCGACATTGAACGACTCGCCACCCATCTTGTCACCTCCCTCATCACAAGGCAATTGATTCAACCCAAATTGGAGACCCGCAAATTAACCGAGATCCTCTCCGACGTCCTCACAAAAAACATGGAGGCAGAACAGGCTGTCGAGGACGAAACGCGTCGCCTCATGGAACAGTATCGCACCCAAATCAATGCCGGTCAGGCCGATTCTCAAAGATTGTACATGATGATCAAGAGACAGGTCGCCAAAGATAAGAAATTTATTTTATGAGAAACCTCTGAAAAAGTCCCATCTGCTGTGTTGCCCTTCTCGCGTGGCCCTCAACGTACTTTCGGATCAGCATCTCTGATGCCTCAGGTACTGTGAGCTCTGCGAACAGTCTAGTACGCCTCGGGCCTCGCTCGACGGGCGCCTTGCATTTGGGACTTTTTGAGAGGTTTCTAGGTAATTATGAGCTCCTTCTCCGATGACAGGATTAACGATCTCGCCCACAAGATCCTTGAGGCCCTTGTACAAAAAGGGGGGGGGAGCTCCTATCCCGACCCCGACAGGGCCCTTAAAGAAATCAAACGGGTCCTGGCGGGGAGGCTCAAGGTCGATGAGATCCTCGAGGCCAAGGTTCGTCAAAAAATTCTCAACCTCAAAAGGGGAGTGACCGAGGGGTCCGCGGAGTGGGATATCCTTTACCGCAAGTATCTAGAGGAAGAGATGTCTCGCAGATCTTAGCAGGATGTTGACAAAGGCCCATCTACTTCGTTGGCCGCTTCGATCGCTCCTCGACGTACTTGCTAGTACGCCTGCGTCGCGTCTCAGCGGCCCGCCTCGTATCTGGGACCTTTCTCAACATCCTGAAAAACCACTTTGTCAACAGCCTATTAGTGATGTGTCCAATTTTTTATCAGTGATTTCAACGACTTGTGCGCCAGAGGCCCCCCCACTAAAATATCCCAAAAAAACTTAGGAGGGGAACCCTTGACAATTAAACCCCAGTGACTATATTGCCACCGCTTAGCACTCTCGGCAAAAGAGTGCTAAGCGAGTCGAATCGTTATATTTTTTAATGTTGAAAGGAGGTTCTCTCATGTCAAACAATCAAAAGATTCGTCCTTTACAGGACCGTCTCCTGGTCAAACGCCTCAATGAAGAGGAGAAGACCAAGGGAGGCATCATTATCCCCGATACTGCCAAGGAAAAACCCCAAGAAGGCAAGGTTGTCGCCATCGGAAAAGGCAAGGTTTTAGATGACGGCAAGGTCCTTCCCCTGGATGTCAAGGTGGGGGACAAGATCCTTTTTGGCAAATACTCGGGACAAGAGGTCAAGCTCGGAGGAGAAGAGCACCTGATTCTTAAAGAAGAAGATGTTTTAGGAGTTATTGAGTAAGCCCAACGGGCTGTAGCAATGTCAATTACCTTTTAAGGAGGAAAAAATGGCAAAAGAAATTATTTATGACCGGGACGCCCGTGAGGCGATACTGAATGGTGTCAACGCATTGGCCAATGCGGTCAAGGTCACACTAGGACCCAAGGGACGCAATGTCGTCCTTGACAAGTCCTTTGGTTCTCCCACGGTGACCAAGGACGGGGTGACCGTCGCCAAGGAAATCGAGCTGGAGAACAAATTCGAAAACATGGGGGCCCAAATGGTGAAAGAAGTGGCCTCCAAAACCAGTGATGTCGCCGGTGATGGAACAACCACCGCGACTGTTCTGGCCCAGGCCATCTTCCGCGAAGGCAGCAAGATGGTCGCCGCGGGTCACAATCCCATGTTGATCAAGGGGGGTATTGAAAAGGCGGTGAATGCGGTCGTGGATTACCTCAAGAGCATCTCGAAAAATGTAAAAGATCAAAAAGAGATCGCCCAGGTAGGGTCCATTTCTGCCAATAACGATGAGACCATCGGAAATATCATTGCCGACGCCATGGAAAAGGTCGGTAAAGAAGGGGTGATCACCGTCGAAGAGGCCAAGGGAATGGAAACAACCCTGGAGGTCGTTGAAGGAATGCAGTTTGACCGCGGTTATCTCTCCCCCTACTTCGTGACGGATCCCGAAAGAATGGAATGTGTCCTGGAAAATCCCTACATTCTTATCCACGAAAAGAAGATCAGCAATATGAAGGACCTGGTTCCCCTCTTGGAGGCCATTGCCCGTAGCGGCCGTCCTTTGCTCATCATCGCCGAAGACATCGAAGGCGAGGCCCTGGCCACCCTCGTGGTCAACAAATTGCGAGGCACACTGCAATGCTGTTCCGTCAAGGCCCCCGGTTTTGGGGATCGACGCAAGGCCATGCTCGAAGACATCGCCATCCTGACCGATGGGAAGATGATCGCCGAGGAATTGGGTCTCCAGTTGGAAAAGGTTCAGCTGAGTGACCTCGGCCGGGCCAAACGGGTCAATATCGACAAGGAAAATACGACCATCGTCGATGGCGAAGGCAAGAAGAGTGCCATCGAAGGTCGTGTCAAACAAATCCGGGCCCAGATCGAAGAGACCACCTCGGATTATGACCGTGAAAAACTCGAAGAGCGCCTGGCCAAGATCCATGGCGGTGTGGCCGTCATCAATGTCGGAGCCGCCACGGAAACAGAGATGAAGGAAAAGAAGGCCCGCGTTGAAGACGCCCTGCATGCCACCCGTGCCGCTGTGGAAGAAGGGATTGTCGCCGGTGGCGGTGTGGCCTTGCTCCGTTCGATTGCCGCCCTGGACAAACTCAAACTGGACAACGAGGAAGAAGAGGTCGGTGCCAATATTATCCGACGCTCCATTCAGGAGCCCCTGCGCCAGATAGCCAACAATGCCGGCAAGGAAGGTGCCGTGATTGTCAACACCGTCCTTGAAGGCAAGGATGCTTATGGTTATAACGCCCGTACCGACAAATTCGAAGACCTCTTAAAGGCCGGGATCTTGGATCCTGCCAAGGTGGTCCGTTGTGCCCTGCAAAACGCCTCCAGCGTGGCCTCTCTCATGTTGACGACTGAGGCCATGGTCGCGGATAAGCCCGAGGAGAAAGACAAGGGGATGCCCGCAATGCCTCATGGCGGCGGCATGCCCGGCATGATGTAAGCCTGTCAAACCGACAAAATGTGTAGAACATCAAAACCCCTGGCCTTAAAGGCCGGGGGTTTTTTTTGACAACTTTTTCTTTCCTCTCAATTCCCTCGTGAATAGGGTGTCAAAATCATAACACTTCAACCATCAAAAAGGGGCACATTTCACCCCCCCCCCTTTCAAGAACAATCCAAATGGTCAATAATATCTGAGGGATAGGAGGGTTGTGGGACGCCCATATTGGCATCCAATATGCACATATAATGATGGGAAGGTTTTTATGTCGACGAGAAGGGGATATTTTTGGACGATTTTTGCCCTCCTGTTTTTCTCGACGGGATGCTATGCCGGGATAAATACAATCACCCAGACCTCTAGGTCAGCGGAAGACACTTCTTTGAGTGGCGATGACATAAGCTTTCAAGGGTTGTCCGGGGAGCAAGTAATCTCGTTGGATGCCGGTCAGACCCTGACGCTTTATGTACTCATTGCGGGGAGTCCCTATACCGGTTCTCTGGACTGTCAGTTAAAGATCAATGATGAGGCGGTGATCCTCGCTAACAATACCGAGGCTACGGGGGACTGGGGGACGCTCTCTTGTTTGAGTGGGACGATTACTTATACCTGTCAGGTCCCGGATTCGGCGAGCCAGTCTTTGGTGTCTTCGAGTTCCCTCTCTTCTTTAGCCCTGACTGGTGCCCTTTTAGCCACATCGGACGAGACGGCGCGCCAAGAGGCCAGCCTCGTGGTCACGATTGATTCGTCTCCCCCCTTAAGCGGTTCTGTCAATCTGAGTCTTCCGGCCGTGGAGGGGGAAGTAGAACCCACGACGTGTGAATATAGCGAAGAATGTACGGATCCCGAATATCCCCTGTGTACCTATGGGGTTTGTCGCTCCTTTTCTGAGAGTTATGTAGGTTCTACTTGTACGCAACTTGGGGCTGACTGCGGTGACAGTGAAGGGAAAATATGTCTCCCCCACAACTATCAAGGGGGC
>MGSF01000074.1 GCA_001798715.1 Deltaproteobacteria bacterium RIFCSPLOWO2_02_FULL_50_16
CTACTCGCTCTTTCTTTCCCTTAATGGAGTTGTACACATAACTGCCTGCATTCAGTTGACCCTGATAAACACGAAAATAGGTGAGGCTCCCCACATAGGGATCCGTTGCAATCTTAAAGGCCAAACCGGCAAAGGGGGCCTTGTTATCAGGTTTGACCCGAACTTCTTTTTCCTTATCCTCGGCATCCCATCCATGCATGGACGAAACATCAATGGGCGAGGGCAAATAATCACACACAGCATCCAACAAGGGTTGAACACCCTTATTTTTAAAAGCTGCACCACCTAAAACAGGGGTAATCAGCATTTCAACCGTCGATTTTCTAATGGCCCTCTTCAATTCAGCAATGGTGATCTCCCCTCCATCCAAATATTTTCCCATAAGGACATCATCGTGGGAGGCCACTTCTTCAATGAGTTTTTCTCGATATTCTTGGGCTTGCGCCTTTAGATCTTCTGGAATCTCCCCCTCCATGGGCTTGGCACCAAGATCCTTCTCATCAAAGGTGATCGCCTTCATCGTAACAAGATCAATAACCCCTTTTAATCGATCTTCTACCCCGATGGGGATGTTGATACAAACGGGATTAGCCTGAAGGCGCTCCTTCATCATCTTGACAACATGATAAAAATCAGCACCCACACGATCCATTTTATTAACAAAGGCCATTCGGGGAACTTTATATTTATTGGCCTGTCGCCATACCGTTTCCGACTGGGGTTGAACTCCGGCGACACCACAAAAAATGCCCACAGCACCATCGAGGACACGCAAGGAACGTTCAACCTCAATCGTAAAATCAACGTGGCCTGGGGTATCAATGATGTTGATCCGATGTGATGCCCAAAAACACGTCGTTGCCGCTGAGGTGATGGTAATGCCACGCTCCTGTTCTTGCACCATCCAATCCATGACAGCCGCCCCATCATGAACCTCTCCAATCTTGTGAGTAATCCCTGCATAATACAAGATGCGCTCAGTGGCCGTTGTCTTTCCGGCATCAATATGGGCAATGATCCCGATATTGCGTGTTTTCTTCAATTCTTCAGCGTAATCCGCCATAAACTCTTCTTCCTCATCTACCAGCGATAATGGGCAAAGGCCTTATTGGCCTCGGCCATTCGATGAACATCTTCTTTTTTACGAACGGCCGTTCCGCGATTTTCATAGGCCTCTAAAATTTCACCCGCCAAACGATCTTCCATTGTTTTTTCACCACGACCACGGGAAAAATCCACAAGCCAGCGCAGGGCCAAAGAGACCTTTCGATCGGGACGAACCTCCATAGGAACTTGATACGTGGCCCCCCCGACTCGGCGTGACCGAACTTCCATAAAGGGTTTTAGATTTTCCACAGCATCTTTAAAAATCTTCAAGGGATCTTCCTTGGTCTTTTCACTTATAATATTGAAAGCCCCATAAACAACGTGTTCCGCCGTGGATTTCTTCCCCTGTAACATCACCTTGGCAACCAATTTAGAGACAATCCGATCACCGTATTTCGGATCAGGAATAACGGATTTTCTTTTTACTCTGCCTTTTCGAGCCATATAAAAATCTCTTTCATTAGTAAAAGTTTAGGATTTCGGCCGCTTCGCCCCATATTTGGAACGACTGCGCCGTCTTTTTTCAACTCCGGAGGCATCCAGCGTCCCGCGAATCATGTGATAACGAACACCGGGCAAATCCTTGACACGCCCCCCTCGTATCAAAACAACAGAGTGTTCTTGGAGGTTGTGTCCCTCTCCAGGAATGTAAGCCGTGACCTCCATCCCATTGGTCAGGCGGACACGGGCCACCTTTCTCAAAGCGGAGTTGGGCTTTTTCGGGGTCGTGGTGTACACGCGCACACACACCCCGCGCTTTTGAGGACATCGGTCCAATGCCGGCGCCGAGGTCTTGGAAGTCACAGGGGCACGCCCCTTACGCACTAATTGATTCACAGTAGGCATCTTAAAAACCCTTTAATAATAAGTAGTTATAAAATCAATCGGCCTATCAAATCAAAAGAGACGGGTAAGTAACAAAATATCAGGGGACTGTCAAGAGATTTGCTAATGATATCCTATCGTTAGCTTTCTCTTGGGTCTCCCTGCATAAAGACACAAAATCCCGTCTTTAGGCAGTCGCTCGAGGCATATCTTCAAGAGATTCTGATACCGTTTCCTCAGTGGGGGTTTTGATACTCGCGTTACGATAACGAGCCAGCCCCGTACCGGCAGGAATAAGACGTCCCATGATGACGTTTTCCTTGAGCCCCCTGAGGGTATCAACCTTTCCTGAAACAGCGGCCTCGGTGAGTACTTTTGTCGTTTCTTGAAATGATGCCGCAGATATAAAACTATCTGTCGACAGGGAAGCCTTGGTGATTCCTAATAACAAAGGCTCCGCCACTGCTGGTTTTCCTCCTTTTTTACTCATAATTTTTTCATTAATAATCTTAAACTCCCCTTTTTCAACATGTTCATCAATTAAAAACGTTGAGTCCCCTGGATCCTTAATAGAGACCCGGCGAAGCATTTGACGCACAATGACCTCAATGTGCTTATCATTAAGCTTCACACCCTGGAGGCGATAAACTTCTTGAATTTCGTTCACCAAATACTGCGCCAAGGCCTTTTCTCCCAAGATTTTCAGTATGTCATGAGGGTTGGAGGCCCCATCCATCAAGGGTTCTCCGGCCCTGACATAGTCACCCGGATGAACGGCAATATGTTTTCCTCGGGGGATAAGATACTCAAGCGCATCTCCCACCTCAGGGGTCACAACCACCTTTCGTTTTCCCTTGGTATCCTTTCCAAAGGAGACAATCCCATCGATTTCAGAAACCACTGCACATTCCTTAGGTCGGCGTGCCTCAAACAATTCTACAACGCGGGGAAGACCCCCGGTAATATCCTTTGTCTTGGTTGTTTCGCGAGGTATCTTGACAATGATATCCCCCGCTAATACCTGGTTCCCCTCCTGAACAACAATATTGGCCCCCACTGGAAGGAGATACCGCGCCTCCCGCTCTACTTCACTTGCGATTTTTAATGTCTTGCCCGCTTCATCCTTAATAGCAATACGGGGACGCAAATCAGGATCCTTGGACTCCACCACCACCTTTGTGGCCAGACCGGTCACTTCGTCAACCTGTTCCCGCACGGAGATTCCCTCTGTCAAATCGCCAAATTTGATTATTCCACTCACCTCCGTCAAAATGGGGGTCGTATAAGGATCCCACTCCGCCAGGAGCTGTCCCTTTTTCACCTTTTGTCCATCTTTAATCAAAAGTTTTGCGCCATAAATAACCCAATAGCGCTCCCTTTCATGATCGGACTCATCCATGATGGCGACTTCACCATTGCGATTCATGACCGTAAGACTTCCCTCTCGATTCACAACGGACTTCAAATTGCGAAAATGGACCGTCCCTTCGTTGCGGGATTCAAGAGTGCTTTGCTCGACGCGTCGAGACGCCGTACCTCCGATATGAAATGTCCGCATGGTCAACTGCGTTCCAGGTTCACCAATCGACTGGGCCGCAATAATCCCAACCGCTTCGCCAATATTCACCATGTGGCCCCTTGATAAATCGCGACCATAACACGCAATACAGCCACCCGTCTCTGTTTCACACGTCAAAACAGAACGAATGACAACCTTCTCTAGACCAGCCTCCTCAATTCTTTGAACCAGAGCTTCGGTGATTTCATGTCCCGCAGGAACGATAATTTCCTCACTAAAAGGATCCTTGATATCTTCAAGTGCCACACGGCCCAAAATACGGGCCCCCAGGGGTTCGATGATTTCTCCCCCTTCAACGAGGGGCTGCACTTCGACACCATTCATCGTTTTACAATCATGTTCACGAATGATTAAATCTTGTGCGACATCCACCAATCGGCGCGTCAAATAACCCGAATTCGCCGTTTTCAACGCGGTGTCCGCCAATCCTTTGCGAGCTCCATGGGTTGAAATAAAATATTGCAACACCGTCAAACCTTCTCGGAAATTAGCCGTAATCGGCGTTTCGATGATTTCGCCCGATGGTTTGGCCATCAATCCGCGCATACCAGCTAATTGACGCATCTGTTGCGTACTGCCGCGAGCTCCAGAATCCGCCATGATAAAAATTGAATTAAGACTGACGACTTCCTTTTCTTGTCCCTTTTCATCCACAATTTTTTCACGACTCATCCCCTTCATCATTTCTCCGGAGATGTTTTCCGTTGTCTGGGCCCAAATATCAATAACCTTATTGTAACGCTCTCCTGAAGTAATCAATCCGTCTTGGTATTGCTCATCTATTTCATGAACTTCCTTATAGGCCTGTTCCAAGAAATGGCTTTTCTTGTCGGGAATTCTCATGTCTTCCATGCAAATAGAAATCCCTGCCTTTGTGGAATACTGAAAGCCAATGGTTCTTAAATGATCCGCCAGGAGAACTGTTTCCTTTTCACCTGCCAGACGATAACATTCATCAATCAACTCGGCGATAACCTTTTTATCCATTGTCCGATTGATGAGATCAAAAGACATAGAACTGGGAAGTATTTCTCTCAGGATAACCCGACCGACCGTTGTTTCGATTCTCTCTCCTAAAATACGCACCTTTATTTTCGCCTGAAGATCCACTTCACCAGCATCATAGGCTATACGCACCTCTTCCGGAGAGGCAAAAATCTTTCCCTCCCCTTTGGCCATGGGTTTTTCCCTTGTCATATAATATATCCCCAAGACCATATCCTGAGAGGGTACAATAATGGGCTTACCGCTGGCCGGAGACAGAATATTATTGGTGCTCATCATGAGCACACGAGCCTCCATCTGCGCTTCTAGCGACAGAGGGACATGAACAGCCATTTGGTCACCATCAAAATCGGCATTGAAGGCCGTACAGACCAGAGGGTGGAGCTGAATCGCCTTCCCCTCAATCATGACCGGCTCAAAGGCCTGAATTCCCAAGCGATGAAGCGTTGGGGCCCGGTTCACCATGACAGGATGCTCCTTAATAACCTCTTCCAGGACATCCCAAACCTCGGGACGTTCTTTTTCCACCATCTTCTTGGCCCCTTTAATGGTAGAGACCAAACCCCTTTCCTCCAATTTCTGATAAATAAAGGGCTTAAAGAGCTCCAGGGCCATTGACTTGGGAATTCCCACTTGATGGAGCTTTAATTCGGGACCGACGACAATGACGGAACGGCCCGAGTAATCAACACGCTTTCCGAGAAGATTTTGCCGGAACCTGCCCTGCTTTCCCTTCAACATATCGGAGAGAGAACGAAGGGGGCGCTTATTGGGACCTGTAAAGATCTTGCCATGACGCCCATTGTCGAAAAGGGCATCAACGGCCTCCTGCAACATGCGTTTTTCATTTCGAATAATAATATCTGGGGCATTCAACTCCATCAATCGCTTCAATCGATTGTTTCTGTTAATCA
This sequence comes from Deltaproteobacteria bacterium RIFCSPLOWO2_02_FULL_50_16, assembly GCA_001798715.1. GTDB lineage: Bacteria > UBA10199 > UBA10199 > 2-02-FULL-50-16 > 2-02-FULL-50-16 > 2-02-FULL-50-16. The sequence continues at coordinate 5,431 of MGSF01000074.1, forward strand.
CCCTTCGGTACAAATCATTGAGGTCTGAAGTCGCAAAACGACCGCCTTCTAGGGGAACAAGGGGTCGTAAATCCGGAGGCAGGACAGGAACATGTTCGAGCATCATCCATTCCGGACGATTGCTTGATCCCAGAAAGGATTCAACAACCTTGAGTCGACGTGTCAGTTTTTTCCGCGTGGCCTCCGACTTGGTCTTTCCTAATTCTTTTCGTGTCTTTTTAGCCAAACTATCCAGATCCAGACGTTTCAGCATGTCACGAACAACTTCTCCCCCCATACCGGCAACAAATTTTCCGCTGTACTCCTCTCGTGCCGATTGATATTGCTCTTCTGACAGGATTTCCCCCTCAGACAAATCAGTGTTGCCTGGATCGACAACGACATAAGCCTCACAATATAAAACCTTTTCCAAATCCTTCATGGACAGTCCAAGAATCGTCCCAATCCGGGAAGGCAAACTCCTCAAAAACCATACGTGGGCTACGGGTGTTGCCAGGGTAATATGCCCCATGCGTTCACGACGGACCTTCGAGGCAATGACCTCAACACCACATTTTTCACAAACAATACCCCGGTGCTTCATCCTCTTATATTTACCGCAATTACATTCATAATCCTTAACAGGGCCAAAAATTTTGGCGCAGAACAAACCATCACGCTCTGGTTTAAATGTTCGATAATTGATTGTCTCCGGCTTTTTTACCTCTCCGTGAGACCACTCAAGAACCTTCTCAGGCGAAGCAAGACCAATGCGAATCCCATTAAAATAATTGGGGTCCTTTGGCTTTTCAAAAAAACTGAAAATGTCACTCAAGGCCAAACTCCTTTCGGTTAAGAATCACTGACTTAACCTTGATTCCCTTCTAAAAGCTGAACCTCTAGATTAAGAGCCCTCAATTCATGCATCAGGACATGAAAGGATTCTGGGATTCCCGGCTCAAAAACCCTTTCACCCTTCACAATCATTTCATACATACGCGTCCGTCCCAACACATCGTCCGACTTTACCGTCAACATCTCCTGCAAGGCATAAGCGGCCCCATAGGCCTCCATAGCCCATACCTCCATCTCTCCCAATCTTTGTCCGCCAAACTGGGCCTTTCCTCCCAAGGGTTGTTGAGTCACCAAGGAATAAGGACCAATAGAACGCGCATGGATTTTATCATCCACCAAATGGTGCAATTTCAACACATACATGGTCCCCACGGTCACAGACTGGTCAAAAGCCTCTCCGGTTCGTCCATCAAAAAGAACGGTCTGCCCATTTTCTGGAAGGTCTGCCAATTTCAACAAATGCCTGATCTCTTTTTCATTAGCCCCATCAAAAACCGGGGTGGCAATGAAAACGCCCCTTTTTAAATTAGAAACCAAACGTCTCAATTCCTTTTCAGACAAGGAATCTAAAATTTCATCGACCTTTTTTGAGGAGTAAATTTGTTTGATAAAGGATTTTAATGAATCCTTGTCATAGGCCAGACGTAGCATCTCTCCAATCTTTTCGCCCAATCCCAACGCGGCCCACCCCAAGTGCGTCTCCAAAATTTGACCCACATTCATACGAGAAGGCACTCCTAGTGGATTTAAAACAATATCCACCGGAGTCCCATCAGCCATGTAGGGCATGTCTTCTTTGGGTAAAATTCTGGAAATAACACCTTTGTTACCATGTCGGCCCGCCATCTTATCGCCGACAGCAAGCTTCCTTTTAATAGCCACATAGACCTTGACTATCTTAATAACACCGGGAGGCAATTCATCACCCTTACGCAACTTGCTCACCTTTTGATCAAAGACCATACGAATAAGATCTTCCTGTTCCTCCATGGCCTCAATAAGGTTCTGAACTTCTTCTTCGACATCTTCATCACTCACTGAGATTTCTGACCATTTCTGAACGGGCATCTTATCGAGGACATCCTCCGTAATGGACTTTCCTTTAGCCAACAAAACCTTTTCACCTTCATCATCCATGATTTTCGAAGAAGCTGACTTTCCGGCCATCAAAGCCGCCATCTTCTTTCTGGAACCGTCATGCAAAATACGGATCTCATCTTCCTGATCCTTTTGAAGCTTCTTGGTTTCTCTTTCAAGAATAGCCTTGGCCCTTTCATCAAGCTCAACACCCTCACGAGAAAAAACCTGCGCATTAATGACTGTTCCTGAAACGCCCGGAGGAACTCTTAGGGAAGAATCCTTAACATCTCCCGCCTTTTCACCAAAAATCGCCCTTAATAATTTTTCTTCCGGGGATAATTGCGTCTCTCCCTTGGGTGTGATTTTTCCAACCAGCAAATCCCCCGGATTCACTTCAGCACCAATACGGACAATTCCACTCTCATCCAGATCCTTGAGGGCCTCTTCACCCACATTTGGAATATCCCTTGTAATTTCCTCCTTGCCCAATTTTGTATCCCGGGCCACACACTCAAACTCTTCAATATGAATGGAAGTGAAAACATCCTCTTCAACAAGTTTTTCACTGACGAGGATTGAGTCTTCAAAATTATAACCGCCCCAAGGCATAAAGGCGACCGTCACATTCTTTCCCAGGGCCAATTCTCCTTGAAATGTCGCCGGACCATCAGCGATAAAATCCCCTTCTTTGACCTTGTCGCCCATTTGTACAATGGGTCTCTGATTGACGCAGGTGTTTTGATTGGAACGCTGATATTTGACGAGATCATAGATGTCGACTTCTGACGAACCTCCTTTTCGACTGGAACGATCCGCCTTGATCACAATACGAGTGGCATCCACGCCAATAACAGTACCGCTTCTCTTCGCCAGTACTGTCACACCAGAATCGCGGGCCACAAATCTTTCAATCCCCGTCCCTACTAAGGGCGCATGAGAGGTCATCAGAGGAACGGCTTGACGCTGCATATTCGAACCCATAAGGGCACGATTCGCATCATCATGTTCTAAAAAGGGAATCATAGACGCCGCCACACTCACCAACTGATTCGGAGAAACGTCCATCAAATCCACGGATTCCTTAGGAACCATCGCGAATTCCCCTGACTTACGACATGAAACAACATCACTGACAAATTTATTATTGTCGAGTTGCGCATTGGCCTGAGCAATTGTATGTTTTTCTTCCTCCAAAGCGGAATAATACGAAATGTCACCGCTGACCTTAGCTTTTTCCGCCTTACGATAGGGGGTTTCGATAAAACCGTAATCATTGACCCTGGCATAGGTCGAGAGCGATGAAATCAACCCGATATTGGGGCCTTCAGGGGTCTCGATAGGACAAATTCTGCCATAGTGTGTTGAATGAACATCGCGAACCTCAAATCCGGCACGATCCCGTGTTAACCCGCCAGGTCCTAACGCCGACAAGCGTCTCTTGTGCGTAATCTCCGACAAGGGGTTGGTCTGATCCATAAATTGAGAAAGCTGACTGGACCCAAAAAACTCTTTCACAACAGCACTCACCGGTTTCGGATTAATAAGATCATGGGGCATGAGGGTTTCGACATCCTGCAGGGTCATTCTTTCCTTGATCGCCCGTTCCATACGCACCAAACCGATTCGATACTGATTTTCAAGCAACTCACCCACAGAACGGATACGGCGATTCCCCAGATGGTCAATATCATCCACGACTCCCTGACCGTCCTTCAGGCCCGTCAGATAACCCACAGTAGACAAAATGTCTTCCTTCCTCAAAGTCGTCACATCCAATGGAATTTCCAAATTAAACTTATGATTGATCTTTAAACGACCCACTTTGGAAAGATCATAGCGATCAGGATTGAAAAAGAGGTTTTTAAAAAATTCTTGGGCCGCTTCAGGAGTAGGAGGATCCCCAGGCCGCAAGCGCCGATAAATTTCCATAACGGCCTCTTCGGTCGTGGCCACTTTGTCACTTATAAGTGTATTACGAATGTAGGGACCCACATAGAGGTTGTCGATATACAAGAGACTAAATTGTTCAATTTTGGCCTTTTTAATGTCCTCAAACTTTTCTTCAGAAATAACCTCACCAATGGGAACAATAACCTCGCCTGTGCCCTTATCAATAAGATCCTCACCCGCTATTTGGCCAACAACATCTTCAACTTCTATCTGAATCTGTTTTATCTTGGCCGCAACAATCTTTTCAACGTGAATCCTTGTGATTTTTCGACCCGCTTTAACAATGATTTCATCCGTTTTTGGATGGCGAATGTCGCGCGATGTTTTTTGAAAACGCAAGACCTCAGGAACAACACTCTTCAGTATCTTGCGTCCATCCATAGTCACGATTTCTTTTTTATAAAAATAATTATAAATCTCCTCTGTGGAATAGCCCAGCGCCTTCAACAACACTGTGGCCGGCAGCTTTCGGCGCCTGTCGATACGGACATGCAATATGTCCTTTGGATCAAATTCAAAATCAAGCCATGACCCACGATATGGAATAATGCGGGCGGAAAAAAGCAATTTTCCAGAGGCATGCGTCTTTCCTTTATCATGTTCAAAAAAGATGCCTGGAGAACGGTGCAATTGGCTGACGACAACACGTTCGGTGCCATTGATGACAAATGTCCCGTTTTCTGTCATGAGCGGAATCTCGCCAAAGTAGACTTCCTGCTCTTTGACATCACGAATGGCCTGAGTCCCTGACTCTGCATCAACATCCCAAACGACCAAACGAACCACGACACGAACAGGAACAGCAAAGGTCATGCCCCTCTGTTTACATTCTCGAACGTCATATTTCGGCTTGTCGAGATGATAGCTGACAAATTCTAGAGAAGCGGTCTTGTTGAAATCTCTTATGGGAAAAACGCTTTTGAAAACTCCCTGAAGCCCTACATCCGTCCTCTTGTCAGGAGGAATATCAGCTTGCAGAAATGACTCGAAGGATTTTTTTTGTATCTCAATCAGATTAGGTATGGGAACAACTGTTTCAATTTTTGCATAACTCTTCCGGTAAATGCGATCCTGGATTCCCGTCGGCATAAGGTATCCTCTCAATATTAAGGCAAATGAAACTCGACCAACCCCTTTTACAGACCAAGGGATCAGGCAATCCTCATTAAATTAGATTGTTCTACTTTAACTCGACCTTGGCCCCTGCCTTTTCGAGCTGTTCCTTCATCTTTTTGGCATCCTCTTTAGAGACGCCTTGCTTCACAGTCTTGGGAGCCCCTTCGACTAGATCTTTAGCTTCCTTAAGCCCCAAACCTGTTATGGCACGCACTTCCTTAATGACACCTATTTTATTGTTTCCGGATGAAGCCAAGACCACTTCAAATTCGGTCTTTTCTTCTACCTCGGCACCTGCCGCAGCACCACCCGCCGCCACCATGACTGGAGCCGCTGCAGAAACCCCAAAGGTCTCCTCCAACGCCTTCACCAACTCAGAAACCTGAAGTAAAGGCATCGCCTTTAAAGTCTCTATGATATCTTCCTTTGAAACTGTCGCCATTTTGCTCTCCTTCCTTTCTTTGCGAAACACTTTTTAAATATAGTATTTACAAAATTTACTCTCATCCATTGGATGCCTTCTGATCCTGAACAGCCTTTATAACAGTAACTAATTTTTGCACCACACCATTTAACGTTCTCACCAAGCCAGAAGCCGGGGCGGCAATAGAACCTACAAATTTTCCCAAGAGTTCTTCTTTGGATGGCAGGCTAGACAAAGCAACTATATCCTTTGTCTCAATCACCTTACCATCTAAAAAGGCCTTTTTGATAATCAGCTTGGCATGTTCTTCAGAATATTTTACTAAAATCTTTGGACCGCTCACTGGATTTCCCGCAGCCCCAAAAACAATGGCCGTCGGCCCCTTCATAAATTCGCTTAAGGACTGATGAGTCTTTTTGTCAATAGCCAAGCGAACCAGGCGATTCTTGGCCACAACAAGTTCATCACCATTGTTTTTGAGTTCGCGTCGAAGCTGTTTCATCTCCTCTGCATTAAGACCGGAATACTCCGTCAATACAGCAATGGACGCTTTTTTAAATTTTTCTTCTATCCGACCTATTTCGGTTGTTTTTTCTGCCTTGTTCATTAGTGCCCCGCTAATGTTTGTAGTTTAGCCGCATCCAATCGGATGCCCGGCCCCATGGTGGATGATAAACAAGCCTTTTTTAAATAAACACCCTTGGAAGATGAAGGTTTGGCACGCATAACACTGTCAATAATGGCTAAAAGATTGGCCTTCAGTTTTTCAGAATCGAACGAAACCTTACCAATGGACACATGGACAATCCCCGCCTTTTCGATACGAAATTCCACACGTCCCGTCTTGCTTTCCTGAACAGCCTTCTTGATATCCTGTGTCACGGTCCCTAGTTTGGGATTTGGCATCAGGCCCCGCGGCCCCAATATCTTTCCCAACTTACTGACAATAGACATCATATCTGGAGTCGCTATCACCTTATCAAAATCCATCCAACCCTTAGAAATTTTATCGACCAAATCCTCAGCGCCCGTCTCATCCGCTCCAGCTTCCCTGGCCTCTTTTTCTTTTTCTCCCTTGGCAAAGACAATCACGCGAATTTTTTTGCCCAAACCATGAGGCAAGGCCAAGGCACCACGAACCGTTTGATCCGACTGGCGGGGATCCACACCCAGATTGAGAGCTATATCGACCGTTTCATCAAACTTGGTATATTTAATCTCCGCCAACAATTTCAGGGCTTCATCCACATCATAATTTTTGCCCAAAACCACTTTTTCTTTTGCTACTTTAAATTTTTTTCCCATTTCTTACACTCCAATACTGCAGTACTAGCCGACCATTATATATAGAAACTGATGAACGGCTCAGTTGTCTATTGAACATCAATACCCATACTGCGTGCCGTCCCCTCAATAATTTTACACGCACTTTCCAAATCATAAGCGTTGAGATCTGGCATCTTGATCTTCGCTATCTCCTCTACCTGGGCCTTTGTCACCTTACCCGCCTTAGTCTTGTTGGGCTCCCCCGAACCCTTCTCGACCCCAGCCGCCTTCTTCAAAAGGATAGCAGCCGGAGGAGTTTTCAAAATAAAAGTAAATGAACGGTCCTGATAAACTGTAATAATAACGGGAATAATCATCCCGGCCTGCTTTTGAGTCTTGGCATTGAATTGCTTACAAAACTCCATAATGTTAACGCCATGCTGACCCAACGCCGGTCCTACGGGAGGAGCTGGATTGGCCTGACCTGCAGGACACTGCAACTTGATGAGGGCTTGTATTTTCTTTTTTGGAGGAGCCATATTAAATCCTTATAAATCAGTTTTTTTCAACCTGTGAAAAATCAAGCTCGACCGGAGTCGCACGCCCAAAAATGCTGACCAGCACTTTTATTTTCCCCTTTTCGGGTTTGACTTCATCAACAACACCATTAAAATTTGTAAAAGGCCCATCAATAACCCGTACGCTTTCTCCATGATCAAATGAAATCCTATGTTTGGGTTTAAGCGTCCCTTCGCTAATTTGCTGCGTTAATTTTTTTACCTCTTCATCCGTAACAGCAGGGGGAGTATTGTTGGCTCCGCCAACAAATCCAGTTATCTTTGGAATACTTTTTACCAGATGCCACGTATCATTATTCAATTCCATACGGACCAGAAGATAACCTGGAAAAAACTTTTTGCTCGAAGTTTTCTTTTCCCCTTTTTTCATTTCAACGACATCTTCCATGGGGACCAATACGTCTTGGATCAATTCCTGCTTGCCTAAAGTCTTGACGCGCTCTTCTAAGGCCTTTTTAGCCTGCAATTCAAATCCCGAGTAGGTGTGTACAACATACCAATGAAGTGCCATATAAAATTCTCTACTATGTCAAAAATCCCTTTGTAATGGTTCCCCACAAAGTATCAAAAAACAGTAAAAGAAGAGCAACGATGATTGTCAACACGACAACAACCCCGGCCGAAGCTATGGTCTCATTTTTATTGGGCCATGTTACTTTCACCATTTCGACAACGACTTCATTGAGAAAAATATTCACTTTATCATTTTTGCGCACCACAATGCCGGCTATTATGGTCAAAATAAAACTCAAGACAAGATACGGGGCCACCGGCCAATCATCCATGAGGGGAAGTCGTAGCCAATTCCAAACCAAATCTGTGATCTGGGAGACAACATAAAAAACAACTCCCGCGGCCAATAACAATCCTAAATTTACCCAACGCTGCGTCTGTTGCATAAAAGTCGATTTGCTTTCTGCCCTGCGATCACTTCGTTCCGCAGAACAATTATCTTCTAAGATCAGCGTCCGACTTTGTCACCCGCTGACCTAAAAAGATAATGCAGGAGCGACAGGGATCGAACCTGCAACCCCCGGTTTTGGAGACCGGTGCTCTACCAATTGAGCTACGCTCCTCCGGCAGGCAGGCACAACTTGAGTCCCACCTTCAATCGCTATTTTGTTTCCTTATGCGGTGTATGCTTCCGGCAAAACCGACAAAATTTCTTTATCTCCAATTTTCCAGGAGTTTTTGTTTTGTTTTTCGTCGTCGAATAGTTACGATGACGACATTCACTGCATTCCAATTGAATAATGACTCTCATGTCTTAACCTTCCTACTCAATAATTTCACTCACCACCCCGGCCCCCACCGTCCGACCGCCTTCTCGCACCGCAAACCGCACCTCTTTGTCCATCGCA
>MGSF01000075.1:0-8929 GCA_001798715.1 Deltaproteobacteria bacterium RIFCSPLOWO2_02_FULL_50_16
CAAGTATCATGATCTCCGTGACTTGTTTGCTATCGAATTTAAAAACATTTTCAATAAAAGTGTGCTCTATCTCCTCAATGGTGCCTGTCTGGCGCCCCAGATCCACCAGATGCCTAAACTCTTCCTCCATAAGCATGCGTCGTGTCCTTTTGGGATCCCCCCCCATCAATAGAACCAACCTGTCCATGAACCATGTCAGCAAAATACGGAAGGGCCATGTCATCCAGGCAAACAACTTTAAGGGACCAATGAACAAATACGAAACTGAAAGTGAATTGCGAAGGGCCAGGGTCTTAGGAACAATTTCCCCGAAAATAAGAACGACAATGGTCGAAGCGCCCACAGAAATAAGATAGGCCACTTTCCAATCACAATTTTCCGCAAGAGAATAGGTCAAGGCCCCTGCTATGATGGCAATGCCCACATTCACAAACTCATTTCCAAAAAGAATCGTCGTCAGCAAATCACGGGGATTGGCCAACACGGAGAGGATGTTTTTCCCAATCAAACTCTCGGCACGCCTGATCTCATCCAAATCCACTTTTGAAAGGGAAAAAAGGGCGGCCTCCACGGCAGAAAAAGAGGCAGAAAAACCCAGAAGGGCGGCTATGGCCAATAACTGTACAATAATTTCTATATCCATCGATGATGAAGGAACTATTAAAAGTGACTAAATCCCCCGCATTGTAACCTGATTGCCCTTCCCTGACCATTAAGAATCTTCAATCCCCCCTCCGGCCTCACTTCCCCTATCGGGGTCAGAGAGATCCTGTGTGCCTTGGCTATCCTTTTGATATCCTTATCCTTATTCCTTGAGGCCGTAAACAATAATTCATAATCCTCACCCCCCGAAAGGCCAAGGGTCCATTTATTTTGGCGCAATCGGCGGGTCCCCTTAATAAACCTAAGGGAGAAAGGGAGTGCCTCCCTCCACACCCAAGCCCCCTTCCGGCTTTCCTGAAGAATGTGTCCCAAATCCGCCACCAACCCATCGCTCAGATCGATCATGGCATGGATATGAGGGGTCAGGGCGCGCCCCAGAAGGACTCGCGCCTTGGGACACAAGTGTCTCTTGATGAAGGGCCGACAAAAAGATCCCTTGATATTTTTCTCAAGGCAATAAAGACCCAGGGCGCTTTCTCCCAGATGGCCGGAGACATAGAGGCGATCGAAGGCTTTGGCGCGATTCCGCAAAGGCGCCTTTTTGCGACTTTTTGGAAAATCCCCGATCATGGTCACTGAAATCACCCATCCTCCAGGAGAGGCGTTTGTATCTCCTCCAATAACGGTAGCCCTGTAAGGGCGCAAGGCATCGCTGGCTCCCCGGTAAAAATCCTCCACATCCCTCAAAGAGGTTTTTAAAGGAAGCCCCAGAGACAAAAGTGCATAGCGAGGCCACGCCCCCATGGCCGCTAGATCGCTTAGGTTGACCTCTATGGATTTTTTTCCGATCTCCCTCCACGTCGTCCAGCAAGGACGAAAATGCCTCTTCTCAAGAAGCATATCGGTCGTCATCACAAAAGGATCCCCCTTGTGAGAGGCAATAATAGCCCCATCGTCCCCTACTCCGCATCGTATCTGCTTGGATTTTTGAACAAAGGAGGAGGTCAGGCGTTTGATAAGGGCGTGTTCACCGATGTCGCCGATAAACCGTTTCATAAAAAACTATCCCTCTCCCTAGTTATAGTTTATTAAGGTAGGGATGGCCCCCCCTTACCTTCATGAATATAATGAGGAGAGGGGCTAATATACTTCTTTTATCGTCTCCCCATTGACTGTCAGGATAAAAAGGCGTCTTTTGGCATCCCCCTCGCTATCAAACGAAATCAAACCCGTCACGCCAGGATAATCATGAACTTCGGAAAGTGCCTTTCGAAGGCCTTCCCTGGAAGTCAGTTTTTTTTCTGTAAGCCGGTTGATGATGAGGCGCATCGAATCAAACCCATAGGCCTCCAAGAAGGTCGGATTGAATGAAAAGGCGCGATAAAAATCATCATTAAAATTTTGAGTCGGTGCGTTTTGACTCTCCGTAAAAAAGCCGGCCACGAAAATGGCCCCCTGCACATGATCCTTCAACTCTTGGGTCAATCCCGGATGACTCCACCCTGCAGAGCCCAAGAGTTGAACCCCCTCAATATTCAAAAAGGGCAGGTCTTTAATGATGGAGGCGGCATGGCGATAGCTGTCGGGGATGTACAAGAAATCAAATCCCAAACCCTCCCCTTTGAGATGCTCCGAAAGGCTAAACTTCAGGCGACGAATAGCATCTTTGAAATCGGTTGTTTGAGGATCATACTTTGCCTCCGCTGTAATTTTACCCTTACAACCGTCAACAGCTGTCTTGTAATATTCATAATACTCCTTTCCTAAACTGCTGTCCGGATACAATATCGCAAAATGTTTCTTTTCCGAATTCGAGCAAACATGATTGACGACGGTAAAGACCTGATCGGGAATTGTCAAAAAGTTGCGAAAAATATAAGAACCTATTTCCGGCACTCCTTGTTTCTGAGACAGTGTTATCATGGGAATCCCCTGCTTCTGGGCCTCCTCCGCTGCTGCCGCCGCCGTCAATTGAGAAAGCGGTCCGACAATCCCCAAAACTTTCTGTTCCGCCAACTCGCGAACAGCTCTTTGAACCTCATGAGGATCTCCCTCTGAATCCTTGATAATCAGCTGAACATTGAGAGAGTTTCTACAGGGCTTGTAAATTCCCGCCGCACATTCAATTCCATGCAGTGCCGCCTCTCCATAGACCTTAAATTTTCCCGAAAGGGGTAAAATGACACCGATGGGAATCTTAAAATCAGAAGAACGCATGTTGAGTTCTTTTTGCAAAATCTGACTGCCAGCATAGTATTCATTTTTTGGATAGGATTGAGAAAACTGACTCAGCAATATACGAGCCCGATCAAGATCACCACTCTTATAAGCCATTCGAACGGTCTTCCATAATACATACCCCCCGGAAACCCCTTTGGGAAACTGCTCCAAGAGGGTATCAACCAATTTTGGCTCTTCTGTCTCCTCATCCACCCAATGCCGTGTCCTTTCATAGGCCGTCAGTTTTGAAATATTCCAGTGCTCTTCGGATGGACTCTCAAAAGCTGATTCAAACTCATAGGCATCCAAAAGTGTTAAATAGCCATGTATTTCTTGTTCCCTCCGTCCTTCTGAGAGGGCCGCAGCCACCTCCAATGAGGCCGCCCTCACCTGCAGATCGGCGGTCATGGAGGCCCATGGAACCTGACTGAGTGTTTTTAAGACACGTTTGTTGTCCTTTAAATAATAGGAGGCCACTGCCGATCTATAGAAGGCCAGAGGAGTGACTTGGGGATGGTATTTCCCCCGTCCCGCTTTATCAAACCAGACACGGGCCTTGTCATATTGCTGACGGCGAAATTCAATTTCACCCAAACGATACTGGGCCCAATCCGAATAAAGATTATAGGGATAATCCTTGATCAGGGCACGAAAGCGCGGTTCTGCCTGCTGCAACTGCCCTTGAAGATAATAATCATTGGCAATTTTATACTGTTGGGTCACCTCGGGGGTGGCTTCCAAGGCATATTGGGCCGGGCGTGTCTCCAATCCACCACAAGAATTGAACAGGATGACAACAAAGAAAAAAACAACCCATTGAGTGAAAAAATGCATCATTTATGTCTTGGTTTCGATTCGGCTGTTTCCACAGCAACGGAAACTCGGGCGGGACGCAGGAGGCGACCCGAAAAAGTATACCCTTTTTGATGTTCTTGGGTCACTGCACCCGGTTTGAATTTTGGATTTTGCTCCTGATGAATGGCCTCATGATACTGAGGATCAAAGGGCTTTCCAACGGCAGAAATCTCACAACAATTAAATCGTTTTAAAAGATTTCCCAATTCTTTATGAATCAATTCCAATCCATGCTGGATCTCCTTCACGCTGGTCTCAGGACCTACATGGGAAAGGGCCCTCTCAATATGATCTTTTATCGTGATAATCTCCCTCAAAATTCTTTCATTGGCGTATTGGGTCAGTTCTTCTTTTTCACGGAGAATGCGTTTTTTGAAATTTTCAAAATCAGCATAAAGGCGAACAAATTTTTCCTTATAGTCCTCCGCTATCTCTGATGAAGTCTCCTTCTCACCTTGTCCCTCATCCGGTGTCTGACCGGACAATAAAGACGGATCCATTCCTGATTCTTGGGAGCCTTTTTTCGATTCAGAAATCTCGGTAATTTCCTCATCTAGATTTTGATCTTCACTGCGACCCTTGTCTCCCATAGATCTCTTCCTTTAATGACTGATGTGTGTCCCCAATAATTGCGCCGTGTATTCTACTAAGGGGATGACCCTGTCATAAGCCATGCGTGTGGGTCCCAAAACTCCCAAAGTCCCCAAGAGGCACCCCTTCGAACCATAAGGCGCGCTCACCAAGGTCAAATCCTTTAAACCACTATTCTTATCACCAATAAACACCTTCACACCGGATCCCTGCATGACATGATCAAGCAACCCGATAATCTGGCTCTTTTCCTCCAAAATCGAAAGGATATTTCGAAAATGATGGGCGTCAGCAAATTCGGGTTCTTTCAGGAACAACTCCTGTCCCGAAATGACGAATGATTTTTTGACCGTTTCCTCCAGAAAGGTTTCCATGGATAACGACAGAAATTTCGAAAACAAACGGTCGCACAGAATCCTTTCCTTCTCCATCTCAGCACGAATTCTGGCACGCACCTGAAAGAGGGTGAAACCTTCTGCGATTTCATTCAAATAATTATTCACCCGCAGCAGGTCTGCGGATGAAAAATCGTCCTCCGTCAGTAACAGTCGTGTCTTTGTCAATCCCGAATTGAAAATAAGGATGGCCAAGGCTTCTCCGGCCTTGAGTCGAACAAACTCAACATGTTTGAGAACCAGATGATCCGCCCGAGGAAGCAAGACCACCGCAGGATATTCACAGGCGAGCGAAAGCAATCTTGACGTCGTATTAAAAAGGGCCTCTATATTTTCATCGCGGTTGTGATATCCCTGTAAAAAAATATTTCGTTCCTGGTCTGTGATGTGACGACGATCCATCAAACGATCGACATAGTAGCGAAATCCGTCCTCTGTAGGAATACGACCGGCCGAGGTGTGTGGCTGGTACAAAAAACCCACCTCTTCCAATTCGCTCATGATATGACGCAGTGTCGCCGTCGACCAGGGAAGATGATATTTCCTCACCAAGGCATGTGAACTCACAGGCTGAACCGTCTCCACGTAGTAATGGATGACCGCCTTGAGTACCTGGTCCATTCTCTCTTGATGTATTCCGCTCATAAAATCAGTTATTTCAATAACTTGGCACTCGCCCCTCTTCATTGCCAAGAAGGGGTCACGCTATCAATCCCCTCAGCAAATTGTCAAATGGAAATATCATGAGCCGCCATGGATCTCGACATGAGTTTCTGAAGGGAGAGAAAGGAATCGATCGGCCGAACGGAGTGAAGCCTGATACCCTCTGGAAATTGTCCATTAAGATGTTCTATAAGGATTGTCGGCTCCATGGGACCCTCTATCTCGATAATAAAGAGGGCCTCTTCTATTTCCTGACCCACCTTTAAGGCGTCTCCAAATTTGATGCGGGGATGGGGGTGGAATCCCTCCGAAAAACGCACCGGGATTTCCGCCCTTGCCACAGCCCGACGGACATGTTCGACAAACTCAAGAAAACCAAAAAGCCTTGCCGGTCCCTTTTTTGAAAACTGACAAAGAAAGGATTGACCGGGTGGGTCGAGAGAGGAGGCAGGACTTGCCTGTGGAAAATCCACTGCGATCGCGGGCGAAGGACAAGACGGATCCTGATGGCGAATCTCCGTCGTCGTCTTCTTCTTAAAAAGCCGCCCCTCTTCATCATAGAGGGGATGTTCATAAGCACGATTGCGAACATCTTTATAATCACAAACACCACAAGTAGTGCAGGACTCCACTGAGCAATCGTGAGTAAAAGATTCCTTAAAGGCCGCCTCTCTTTCCTTCCAAAGCCATTCCTTTTTCATTTCAACAAAGAGATGATCCCAGGGAAGTATCTCGTCTTTCTCCCTTGGCCTCTCCACATAAAAGGACGTATCGATGCCACACTCAATAAAGGCTTCTTTCCATTTTTCAAAAGCGGCACATTCTTCCCACTCATCAAAACGACACCCCTTTTTCCATGCGCTGATGATCGCCGGGGCCAAACGACGGTCCCCCCTGGAAAAAACACCTTCCAAATAACTCATCTCGGGGATGTGGGGTTTGAGCCTCAGTTTGCGCGCTTTTAAACTTCTTTTGATCAGATTGAGCCTGCGATACATCTCTTCGATTGAGATCTGGGGCTCCCACTGGAAGGGGGTGAAGGGTTTGGGGACGAAGAGGGAAATGCCTAAGTTGATTTCGATATTCCTGCTGTGAACCTCTCCCGTCCGAAGGCTCTTCAAACCCAATGCCGCAATGGCACTCACATCTTCATCAGTTTCTGTCGGAAGGCCCACGAGAAAATAAAATTTCAAGAGACGCCATCCATTTTTAAAAACTTCGTTGACGGTGGTGAGAAGATCTCCTTCTGAGTTCCCCTTATTGATGACCCGTCTCATACGCTCTGTAGCGGCCTCCGGGGCAATGGTAAATCCTGTTTTGCGGACCCTTTTGATTTCCTCCATCATGGCAGGAGTCAGCTGTTCCACACGAGTAGAGGGAATGGAAATCCCAACATGGCGGGATAAGTGTTCATCCATCAAATCCTTCATGAGCTGGGAGATACAATCATAATCCCCTATCGACAGTGAGACAAGACTCACCGCATCTTGACCCGTGTTTCGAATCTGATGGCGAACGATTTCTTTGACAGTGTCGGGAGAGCGCTGACGCTCAGGTCGATAAATATACCCGGCTTGGCAAAAACGACAACCCCTGACACATCCCCGTTGGACCTCCACTCCCACACGGTCATGAATGATTTTTGTGTGGGGAATAATCGGTTTTTTGGGATAATAACTCGTATCAAGATCCGAGACGGACCTCTTCTGAACGCCCTTGTAGCCTTCCAACAAAGGCTCTACATGGCTGATGGTTCCTCCATTTTTATAGTAAAATTTGAAAAAGGAAGGGATATAAACACCCCGAATGGAGGCCAAACGCCCCAATAATTTTTGTTTTGTCTCCCGATGCCGATGGTGGCGAATCACCTCCATCATCTCGAGACAGGCCTCTTCGCCATCCCCAATCAAGAGGGCATCGAAAAAATCGGCCACGGGTTCCGGATTGAAGGCATTATTGCCCCCACCAATCACCAGGGGATCTTTTTCTCCTCGATCCTTGGCGTAAAAAGAAAGTCCGGCCAAATCCAAGAGGGTCAGGATATTGGTATAGGTCAGTTCATAAGGAAGGGAGATGCCCAAGACGTCAAATTGGCGAAGGGGAACCTTGGATTCAAGAGAGACCAAGGGGAGTTTCTCCTGGCGAAGAAATTGCTCAAAATCCAACCAGGGGGCAAAAACCCTTTCAGCGAGCATGTGGGGGTGGCGATTGAGGAGATGATAGAGGATCTGAATCCCGATATTGCTCATCCCGATCTCATAGGCATCTGGGTAACAGAGGGCAATTTTGAGATCGATGTGCGCCCAATCTTTTTTGACGCTATTCTTCTCATTTCCCAAATAACGAGAGGGCTTGCGAATCTGGGGAAGGGCCCGATCGATCGCCTCCCAAATAGGGTTAAAGGAATTCATAGGGGACCCACTATAGGGATCCCCCCTCCAGGGGTCAAGATGGATGCTCAGAGGATCTCCACCCACTTATGGGAGGAGGTCTCACCCGCAACAAGACGGATGGACGACTTTTTAACACCAAAATGGTCGGCCAAGACCTGAAGGAGGGCCCGATTGGCCCTTCCCTCCACAGGGGGGGCCATCAATTTTACCTTCAATACCCCTGAATCAAGACGAATCACTTGATTTTTCGAGGATCTGGGAACGACCTTAATACGGTATCGGGCCATCGGACCACTCTAACACATCAAAGAGGCCAAAAGCCACCCTCCATCGGCGAGTAAGAATTCCAGTAACCTCATCCATACCATTTTGAGTTCCGTGTAGGGACACTCCTCCTCAAAAAAACTGAGTCTTAAAATTTAATCTTATTGATCTTGCGAGCTTTATCTCCTATATTTTCGGGCATGTATTTTGGGGGAAAGGGCAGGACCTTCCTAAAAGCCAAGCGCCTCTCTATTACTATCGTCTTCCTTCTTGTCTGGATAACACCCAGCCTAGGACGGGCGATCACCAATCGATTTGCGACTTTCGATCTCTGGCCCTCCACGGGAGATCGCTATCACTTTGCCCTCAATTCCAGTCGCAACCTTTATCAGTTCCAATTCTCGGCCAATGTCTTTAACACCCTTGTCCTTCACCCCCTTGACATCCGGGACACCAGCGGCAACCGCCTCCGTGCCATTGTCGATCTCTATTTTGCCCATTATATAAGCGCCGGTTTTGGTTTTTTTGATTTTCTTCAGCTCGATGTCACCGGGATCCTCTTTAGTTATGCCAAGGTCCAGGACCCCACGGTGACGCCCCCTCCGGGATTAAGCAACGTTTTTGACCTCGGAGACATCCGCATAGCCCCAAAGCTACGCGCCCTCAATGCCAACCGCTACCGCTTTGGTCTCGCCTTCGAGCCCTTTGTCGTCCTCCCTCTGGGGGGGGATGCCAATTATTTGGGGGATTCCCGCACCAATTTCGGAGCTAATATCATCGCCGATTTTCTGATTACACGGCGCTTCCGGTTTACTTTGAACGCAGGGGGGGAATTCCGGACGGAAGAGGTCCTGATCAACAACATCAATTTTCGCCACCGACTCCTAACCGGTCTGGGTCTCGCGGCGGAGCTTGGGCGCGGTTTTACGGCCTCCCTCGAGGCCC
>MGSF01000075.1:8935-14920 GCA_001798715.1 Deltaproteobacteria bacterium RIFCSPLOWO2_02_FULL_50_16
CTACAGCACTACGAAGCCTCTTTTCCGACAAAAATACGACCCCCGTCGAATTCATCGGAGGCGTCAAATGGGCTATTGGGGACACGGGCTTTGCGATCGGGGCGGGGGGGGGATCCTGCGCCGTCTGCGGGGCCAAGGCCGGAATTGCCAGGGGTTTCTTGAGCCTCAATTACCGTTTTCAAAACGACACCTTTCGGCAAAAAGACAAGGAACAAGAAGAACTCTTAGACACCCTTTTCAAACCCAAACAGACCGAAGAGCAGTATGCCGAAGAGATGTTGACCTTGCGGGAAAACTGTCCCACCGATCCAAAAGACTTTAATTCCGACATGCATGATGTTCGCTGTCCCAAGTATTATGAGCTCAGCGAAACGGCCTCCCGCTTGTCCAATTGCCCTGAAAATCCAGAGGACTTTGATCCCAAGGTCCATGATGTCGGGTGCGAAAAGGTCTTTACCCTTTTGGGTGAATATTCCGATAAAGACCGCTATACGGTCATCGCCCTCAAGGGAAGTGACCAGGATGGAGATGGCATCCTGGATGATCACGACGAATGTCCCAAGGAGTCCGAAGACATGAATGGTGTGGCGGATGAAGACGGGTGCCCTGAGGGGGGGATCACGGTCACAGACAGTCAGATATGGACCTCCTCCCCTGTTCACTTTGCCTTTAGTCGGTCGGATATCAGCAAAAAGGCCGCTGAAACCCTGTCTCATCTGGCCGGGGCCCTTTACTTCCATCGCGACGTAAAACAACTCTATGTCATCGGGCACACGGATAACATTGGAGCTCCTCAGGCCAACAAAAACCTGTCCAAGACTCGAGCCAAGGTCGTCATCAGTTATCTTAAAAAGTGTGGGGCCCCAGAAGATATTGAGTTGACACCCTTGGGTAAGGGTGAAGCCTCCCCGATCGCCAGCAATGCGACTGAGGAAGGACGTCAGCAAAATCGTCGTGTCATCTTTTCAAAATCACCGGATAACGGCTCCACTCCTTCTCCTCTTACCCCTCAAGAAATGGCGCCCCCTCCGGCTCCTTCCTCCCCTCCTGTCAACGGGGAAGTCTCTTACATTGAGGTCGTTTCTCCAAAAATGGGTTGGCTGAGGGTCCGTGAAAATCCGGCCAAAAATGCCAGAGAGGTTGCCCGCCTCAATCACGGAGATCGCCGCATCACTTATCAGCAAAGCAACGGATGGTATCAGGTGGAGTATGCCACAGGAAAAACGGGATGGGTTTCCGAAGATTATGTCCGTCCTATTGCCCCTCCAACGGCCCCTCAACCCGTCTCACCGGCACAGGTGCCGGCACCTATATCAGAACCCTCTTCTCCCCCCCCTGGCGAACCCTCACCCGAACTCACTGCCCCCCCTTCAGCAGAGCCTTCTCCACCTCCTCCTCCAGCAGCACCCTCACCTCCTCCCCCTCCAGTGACTCCGCCCTCACCCCCGCCACCACCTCCAGCAATGCCTCCCCCTCCTTCAGCGAAGAAGCCAGACCTTGCCCCAAAACCCGAATCTCTCACCGTCCCTACGGCCATTGATGATTCTGATCAATATGCCCCCTAGTTCATGAAAAAAAAATGCCTCCTCATTTGCCTTCTCTGTTTTTTTCCATGGGCCTTATATGGACAAGATCCCCTCTTTTTTTCACAATCACTTATCCAAATAGACACCACCAATCCCCCCGGCAATGAAATCGAGGCCGCCTCCCAGATTCAAACCTGGCTGAAGGAAGAGGGGATTGAATCGGACATCATAGAATCCTCCCCCGGAAGGGGTAACCTCATCGCCCGACTCAAGGGAAACAACAGCGGTCCCTCCCTTGCCCTCCTGGGGCATCTCGATGTCGTGGCCGCCCAGGCCCTGGAATGGGACTTTCCCCCCTTTGGAGGCTTCATGGAAGACAATTTTCTCTACGGTCGTGGGGCCCTGGATATGAAGGGTATGGTGGCCATGGAGCTGTCCGCTTTTATTCGAGCCAAGAAGGACAACCTTCCCCTAAAAGGGGATCTGGTCTTAATCCTCGTGGCCGATGAAGAAACGGGTGGTGCCCTGGGGGCTGGCTATCTCGTTCAAAACCACTGGGACAAGATCCGGGCCCAATACCTCCTCAATGAAGGTTCCATCGGTGTCCTCAAAGAAGGGATGCACCTCTACCCCATCCAGATCGCCGAAAAGGGGGTGGCCTGGATGAAGCTGACCGCAAAGGGGACCTCCGGTCACGGATCCATGCCCCACAAGGACAATGCCGTCGTCCACCTAACACGGGCCCTTCAGACCTTAAACCAGCACGAATTCCCCATCGTCCCCACACAAACCGTCAAAAACCTCTTTACGCTCATGGCCCCCCACCTACCCTTTCCCAAAAATTGGGTCGCCCGCTACTTTTTTCATCCCCTTATAGGACCCCTTCTTCAAAGGTTCGCAAAGAAATACATGACCGGAGACGAAAAAATCGCCGCCATCCTTTCGAACACCCTTTCTCCGACGGTCCTTCAGGCCGGTTATAAAACCAATGTCATCCCCTCCGAGGCGATAGCCGAGATCGACGCCCGCATCGTCCCGGGAGAGACCCCGGAGGGCTTTTTAAAAAAGATTCAAGCAATCATCGGGGATAAAGTGAACGCCGAGCTCCTGACCACAAGCCTCCCCAATGAATCGACGATGGCGAGCCCCTTCTACGAGACGATCCGCCGGGCCCTCACAGAAATGGACCCTCAAGCCATCGTCACCCCGATGATGTCTTCGGGGGCCACGGATTCCCGCTTTTTTCGCGAAAAGGGGACCCTGTGTTACGGGATCATCCCCCTCCTTATTGCTATGGAGGATATTCAGGGCATGCACGGGAAAAATGAGAGGGTCCCCGTCGACGGTCTGAAGAAAGGGACCGACACGCTTTATAGAATCATTCAATTGATCAATGAATAAAAAAGGTCAGTCTTCTTTGAGATACATCTTCCGGACACCGGGCTCCTTGAGATACATCTTTCGAACACCGGGCTTCTTGAGATACATCTTCCGGACACCGGGGACACCTGGGACACCGGGCTCCTTCTTATGCATCAAGAGAGGAGGGATGGAGTCCCTTTCCTCTTCGGTGCCGGATCCCTCTCCCTCCTGAGTGTAGTTGATGATACTGCAGAGCTGATCTGCCTCCCCGGCAAGGGTCAGCTCACAAGAGGCCGAAAAGATCCCGTCCTGTGAGAGTTGTTTCCCCATCACACGACAAGAGATCTGCCAGTCCTTATTATCGCAACTTTGTTGTGAACCTTTCAGGAGAAAATCCTGGGATGAAGAATAGGCCCCTGTGAGAGATCCCTCTTTAAGGATTGGGGAAGTCCCCCTTAAACGGGAAGGACAATTCAGAGTGGTAAACATGCTCAGGGCGTTATTCTCCCTCGGTCCAATAAATCCCAAATCGATAAACTCCAGAGAATCTCCGGAGAAAATGGGACAAGTGGAGAAAAGATCCAGTATCCCCCCTGCCTCGTACCTCCCCGACACGGTGTCTATGACCCCCTCTCTATCTTGAGTGCGTGGGCTCTCCTCTCTTCGAGATTCCTCCCCTTTTTCTTCAACACCCCCGCAGATCCAACCCAAATCAACCAGATCCTGACCCTCTGTCACTGTTATCGTCGTCGCACCATCCGCAAAGACGACATTCTCAACCGCCTCCTCATTCACACAGGCCATGGAAAATGTGTGCCCCGCAGGAAGAGAGATCTTAAATGAACAACGGGGAGGACTGACATCCATCACTTCTATAGGGGCCACAACAATTTCTGAGCTCTCGACATCCGTGGCCTTGATTGTATTAAATTTACAGCGTACCCACGTCTTCGTACCAGGACACTTCTCCATCTCTCCCTTGCAGGCATGGGGGTCTGCACCCGCCACCCCAGGGGCCTCTCCCTTAAAATCTACAGAAGGATTGCCAAAATCCGATCCCCCTTGTTGACCCGGATTACCGAAGTCCGATCCCCCGACCTCGGGATTTCCGAAATCAGAACCCCCGACCTTAGGATTGCCAAAGTCCGTCCCGCCCTGGATGGAACCGGTCCCTAAGGGGTCGTTCGTTTGATTGGCCTTGTCAGGGAGACAGGCAAAGAGACCCAGAGAAAGGACAAAGGCGACGCTGAAAAAGAGGAGTTTTTTTGGTGTCATTTTATGTTGATTGATACTTAATTATTGTACCTCTTTTGTGGGCTCTTGAGTAAGCGGAAAAAGCTGCAGGGTCAGCATGACCACGGCCTCCGGGGCGGAATCATCTGAAATCATTCTTAAAATCTCCTGTCGAAATTCACGGATTTTTTGCTTTAATTCCGGGATCATCTCCTGTCTGATCCCCAAGGTCATCGCGCTCACATCCCTCTCCCGGGCCGGTATCTTCGGCAGCATCTCCTTGGCCAACTCAAGGACGCCCTGATGAAAATTCATGAGTTCCAGATCCGTGGGTTCCTCCCCCGTCTGCAGGAGGGCCGAGGACTGCCTAAAACGCCCCTCTTCCCCCTTTTCGATGAGGCCTAAATGTTGCAGGATCTCAAGGGAGCGAGCGGCCTGGGCCATGGTGATGGGGGGATGAATGCGCTGGACCAGCCATTCCGGGGTCCCATCAAAATTTTCAGAGATCACCAGCTCACGAATGACGGAATGATACCAGGTGGAGCAATACTCATAGTGATCCTTTTTGAGGGGCCTGATCTGCTTTAATTTGCGCGACTGGAGGAGGCGTTTATAATAATGATCCTTTTTTTCATAATGACTGGCCTGATTATACAAAACCAGGTTGGCAAAATAATCCCCTTCCTGTTTGTTGAGATCCAGACAGGCGACGAATTTTTCGAGGCTGTCTTCCGAGAGATTGCGATCCCCATCCATGACAAGTTTGAAAAAATTGGGGGAGGTAAAGCCGGCCTTCTGAGACAAATAGCGAAAGGAAAAACCTCGACGGGTCCTCTTGGATTCCTGATACCAATCCCTCATAAATTCCCTATAATCTAAATAGCTGAAAATGCTGATCTTCTTTTCCCGGCGCGGCATATTTCGAATCTCTCAAGAATACGGCACTATTTATAAATACCTATTTTTAAATAGGTTTTATTACTATCAGCTATTATATCACTTTTATCGGTATTCAGACAACGGAAGTTGTGTCTTCTTCATTGAAGAAAGTGGCAAGGCTGACTCGTACTCGAAAAAACAGAGTATTTCCAAGACTATAACTCTATGAAAGGACTATTCCCCAAATGTGAAGTGGGTGCCGCAACCCCGACAAATTCCTTCAGGACCTCGTTGGAGATAAACAGGGCCTGCTCAGAAAGTCTGACATTTTCCTGGGTGACCTCCAATAAATTTTGATCCGTCATTTTATTAAGGATCGGACCGTAGGCCTCTTCCAGGGAAATTCCAAAGAGAAATTCAAAATCCTTAAAAAAGACACCCTCTGTCTTTCGAAGGCCCAACATCATAAACTCCCCCATGGCCGTCTCACCCTCAAGGATTTCTATCTCTCCCGGATCACCTCTAAAATATTTTTCAAGATTTTTGACATTATGTCGCCGCCTCCCGGAAAATTTTCCATTTCCGCTGACCCTCCGAAAGGAGACGGCCCCGGCTCCAAGTCCCAGACAATCTTCATAATCCCAATACAGCTTATTATGCCTCCCCTCACAACCCGGTCTTGAAAAGTTTGAAATTTCGTATTGATGGAGGCCTTGTTTTTCCAAAAAAGACCGCGCCGCATGATACATCACATATTCAACCTCTTCTTCTACAGGGACCACGTCCCCGTTTTTCATCCTTTGATAGAGAGGAGTCCCCTCCTCATAGGTCAAATTATACAAGGAGACATGGTCCACCGGAAAAGAGAGCGTCTGTTTCAAGTCCCCCATAAAATTTTCAACACCCTGCCCCGGGGCCCCAAAGATCAAATCCACACTCACCTCCCTAAACCCGATCTTGAATATCCTCTCCAAGGTCCTTAAGG